>JBIOVR010000103.1:0-4946 GCA_044867875.1 Chitinophagaceae bacterium | reverse complement strand
GCAAATATGTCAAGCTTTTCTTCCTCAAGATATTTGATCAGTTCCCTGTCAACCGTGCGAAGTACTTCATCAGTAAACAAAGAAGGACCATACATTTTTTTGATCAGACCAGCAGGCACCATCCCTTTTCTGAATCCGGGAATGTTGGCTTTCTTGCTATGATCTTTTAATGATTTTTCAAAAGTGGGGAGGTAATCGGTTTTCTCCAGTTTTAATGTGATCTTCTCGTTCAGTAAACCGATATTCTCTTTTGTAACTGTAGCCATATTTCAAGATTTAAAATAAACTTCGAACAAAAATTTTGCCATTATGATCAATCTTGTTCGAAGTTCAACTGTCCGGATGGAGGGACTCGAACCCCCACACCTTACGGCATCAGATCCTAAGTCTGACGTGTCTACCAATTTCACCACATCCGGAGAAAACAGCTGCGAGTCATGAGTTGTGAGCTGCGAGCCTTTTATTCTCGAAACTCGAAGCTAATAGCTCGAAGCTTAACTTTTGGGGCTGCAAATGTAGCAGATTTCACTCAGAAAAAACGGCTCTTTTTAAGTAAATTCGCTGTTCATGGATACCCTTGCGCAGTTACCTAAATATAATTTGAATGAAGAACAGGAAAAGAAACTGATCCTGAGGGAATACCGTGCCTTATTGCGGGGACTAAAAGAGAAATTGAAACCGGGCGATAAGCGACTTATCCGTCTTGCCTTTGAAATGGCAGTTGAAGCCCACAAAACTATGCGCCGAAAAAGCGGGGAGCCATATATTCTTCACCCGATCGCCGTTGCAAGAATTTGCGTGGAAGAAATTGGGCTTGGGGTTCGTTCTACTATTTGCTCACTTTTACATGATACTGTTGAAGACACCGATATAAGTCTTGAAGATATTGAAAGAGAATTTGGAAATGAGATCGCCAGGATCGTTGATGGGCTTACAAAGATTTCCAATGTTATTGACGTGAACGCATCTCAACAAGCTGAGAATTTTAAAAAGATACTGCTTACACTTACTGATGATCCACGTGTTATTCTTATAAAGCTTGCCGACAGGCTTCATAATATGCGTACCCTTGATCATATGAAGTCGGATAAGCAATTGAAAATTTCATCAGAAACTGTTTATGTATATGCGCCGCTTGCACATCGCATGGGTTTGTATAATATTAAAACAGAGATGGAAGACCTTGCGATGAAATATTTAGAGCCGGATGCTTATAAAGAGATCGCAAGAAAACTGGCGGAGACAAAAAAAGAAAGAAGCAGGTACATCAATGAATTTATTAAGCCGTTAAAAGATAAACTGGATAAAGCTGAATTAAAATTTGAAATGTACGGACGACCTAAGCATATACATTCCATTCAAAACAAAATGAAAAAGAAAGGAGTAAGTTTTGAAGAAGTATATGACCTGTTTGCCATCCGGATCATTCTTGAGTCAACTCCTGAGAATGAAAAAAGTGATTGTTGGAAAGTTTATTCGATCATCACTGATGAATATACTCCTGCCCCTGAAAGATTGAGAGATTGGTTAAGCAATCCTAAGAGTAATGGATATGAAGCGTTGCATACCACAGTAATGGGCCCTCAAGGTAAGTGGGTGGAAGTGCAGATAAGAACAAAGCGGATGAATGAGATTGCTGAGAAAGGGTTGGCGGCGCATTGGAAATATAAGGAAGGTAGCGCTGATGAAAATCGTTTTGATAAATGGTTTCAGCAAATACGTGAAGTGATCGGCAACCAGGATACAGACTCCGTAGATTTCCTGCAAGACTTTAAAACAAGTTTTCTTGCAGAAGAAATTTATGTGTACACACCAAAAGGTGATGTAAAAATGTTGCCTGTCAACTCTACATCACTTGATTTTGCATTTTCCATTCACAGTGCGATCGGTGTAAAGACCATTGGCGCCAAAGTCAATCATAAACTCGTTCCATTAAGTCATAAGCTGCGAAGTGGCGACCAGGTTGAGATCATTACATCAAATAAACAAAAGCCTTCAGAAGATTGGCTGAATTTTGTTGTTACCTCAAAAGCAAAAGGAAGGATCCGTGATGCATTGAAAGAAGAAAAAAGAAAAGTTGCTGAAGATGGGAAGTATACCGTGCAGCGCAAGATCGAAGGAATGGGTGCGGCCTTTAATCAACATAATATTGATGAAGTCTGGACATATTATAAACTCAATTCTGCCCTTGATCTGTTTTACCAGGTTGCTATAAAAAATATAGATCTAAAGGAACTAAAGGACTTTAAAGTTTATGGAGATAAGATAGAAGCGCCAAAACCGGTAAAAATTCAAGAAATAAAAGTAGATGGTCTTCATCACACATTTCCTAAAAAAGAAGCCGAGCTTATTATTTTTGGTGAGAGCAGTGATAAGATAGTATACAATCTGGCCAATTGTTGCAAGCCGATTCCCGGTGATGATGTGTTTGGTTTTGTAACAACAGGTAAAGGGCTAACTATACATCGCACCAATTGTCCGAACGCCGCCAAGCTAATGGCCAACTTTGGGCATCGTATTGTAAAAACTAAATGGGCAAAGAATAAAGAGATTTCTTTCCTTACAGGTTTGAAAATTGTTGGTCTTGATGATGTAGGAGTTGTAAATAAGATCACCAATCTTATATCCGGAGAATTGCGTATCAATATTGCTGCACTGACTATTGAAGCCAAAGAAGGTGTGTTTGAAGGAAATATAAAATTATATGTTCACGATAAAGAAGAATTGGACGAGCTGGTCCGAAACCTGTATTCTCTTCCCGGCATTGAAAAAGTAGACCGTTATGATACGGAACTGTGATCCTTGGATAAAGAACCTGGATAAAAAAAGGTTTTCAACATTCTGAATTCTTGATTCATTGTTACTTGCTCATTATGCTTTCCCCCTTATTTTTGCCCGGCTAACGAATTTCCAAAAGTTTGCTCAATAGAATTGATAAAGATGAACGGAGCGTCGCAAGAAAAGTTTAATAGTAGTTGTGATGCTTGTCTCCAAAAAATAAAAATATGATTGACGTAATACTTGGTTTGCAGTGGGGTGATGAAGGGAAAGGAAAGATCGTTGATTTTTTTGCTTCAAAATATGATCTGATCGCAAGATTCCAGGGTGGGCCAAATGCGGGACATACATTATATGTGGGTGAAAAAAAAGTAGTGCTGCACCAGATCCCATCCGGCGTTTTTCATGCAAATACTATTAATCTTATTGGAAATGGAGTAGTGCTTGATCCGGTGACACTAAAAAGAGAATGCGATACTGTTTCGTCCTTTGGCGTAGACCTGAAAAAAAATCTTTTTGTTTCAGAAAGAACTCACCTGATACTTCCAACACATCGTGCATTGGATAAAGCTTCAGAAATTTCAAAAGGTAATGATAAGATCGGCTCCACATTGAAAGGGATCGGACCAACATATATGGATAAAACCGGTAGAAATGGGTTAAGAGTTGGCGACCTTATACGAAGCGATTTTCAAAAGGCATACAATAAATTGTGTGATAAGCATCGCCAGTTGCTGGACGCTTATTCATTTCACGAAGATATTTCTGCATGGGAAAAAGAATTTTTTGAAGCCATTGAGTTTTTGAAAGCCATGAATATTGTCTCCGGCGAATATTTTATTAATGATCATTTGTCAGCAGGAAAAAAAATATTGGCGGAAGGTGCGCAAGGAAGTATGCTTGACATTGATTTCGGCACATTCCCATTTGTTACTTCTTCAAATACAATTACTGCGGGGGTTTGCAGCGGACTTGGAGTGGCCCCTCAAAAGATAAAAGATGTGCTCGGGGTAACGAAAGCTTATTGTACCCGGGTTGGTGGCGGTCCTTTTCCCACAGAATTGAATGATGCAGTTGGAGAGGAATTAAGAAAGATCGGAAATGAATTTGGGGCAACTACTGGCCGCCCACGCCGTTGTGGATGGATCGATCTTGTCGCTTTAAAGTTTGCCTGCATGATAAATGGAGTGACAAAAATAGTCATGACAAAAGCTGATGTGCTGGATGCTTTTGAAGAATTGCAAGTTTGCACAGCATATAATGTTGATGGAAATAACACGCAGGAAGTTCCCTATCAAATGACGGGAATCAACCTGGATCCAGTGTATAAAAAATTCAAAGGCTGGAAAACGGATTCTTCTGTTTTAAAAAATGAAAAAGATTTACCGACAGCCATGCAGCAATATGTGGAGTTTATTAATCAATACCTGGGGGTAGAAGTGAATTATATTTCAAATGGACCGGGCAGGGACCAGATAGTTTCACTATCTTGAAAAAGAACAGCAAAAAAATAAGAACAAAAATTTGGAAGTTCTAAAACTTCGCTGAAATTTTACAGTGATTAATTTTATTGGAATATGACAATGAAATCTGATAAAGGAAAAAAAACCGAGGGCCACGATCATAAGCCAATTTCCGGTAACGCTGATAAAAAAGCTTCTTCAAAACCAAAGAAACAGGAAGAAGAGGATGATGATGATTTGGAAGATGATGAGGAAATGGATGTGAAGCCCACAAAAAAAGGCGCTAAGCCTGCTACTGCAAAAAAATCTGGTGATGATGATGACGATGATGATGCTGGCGAAGATGAACCAGATGAGTGGGAAAAACCTGAGGAAGAAGAGGAGTGGGATCCCGACTTCGATGAATTTGACATTCCTACCTCAAAGAATAAAAAGAGTACTGGAACTACAGCCGGAGGCAAAAAAGGCAAGGAAGAAGAAGATGACTTTAAAGTGGATGACGAATTCAAAGAAATGGGGCTTTATGATGACAAGTATGATGATGACGAGGATGATTACTAAAAAAATCTTATTTCCCGTTTTATATTTTGAGCGCAACCAATACTAACTGCATTTTTACAATCACAGATCCTGAGAATGCAAAGAAAAAAATGCTGAGCTGGGCAAACCAGTTCGGCATTTTTTGTTTTTTGGACAATCATCGTT
>JBIOVR010000102.1:0-10394 GCA_044867875.1 Chitinophagaceae bacterium | reverse complement strand
GGCAATCATATAAAATATCAAGATCAGGAGCGGAGTAAGTAAATTTTTTTCCGGCAATCGAATCCAACCCTGTAGCAACATTTCTCCATTTGCTATCTGGCACCACCGTCACCTGTACTGGCTGGTTGATCATTTTATCTACGTATAGAAAAACAGCTGCTGGTAATATGTATGCACGGGTTTCATCTAAATAAGCTGTAGCTACGAACGATCTAACGGTTTTTATTTCATAACTAAGATTTACCGTGTTAGAATTTTTACTGGGAACTCTCCATGTATTATCATTTATCTTTTCCCATTTTAATTCTTTTCCTGTTTCGTCTGTAGCTTTTAATTGTTCAAGATTTTTTCCATAATCCATTTTTTGATAATAACCCGGTGTCCATGCCGGCATTTTAAAATCAATAAATTCCTTTTTTACTCCCTTGCATGAAAGTTGAACATGAAAGAAATGTAAGCCGGGATTATCCATTTTTACCGTATAGGCAAACGAGGTTTTTTGAGCAAGAACAGAGATAGAAAAAAATAAAAGACAAACTAGTAAAGCAGGCGTTTTGTTTGATTTCATTAACGGGTATAACTATTTAAGATGTTTTGCATAGAATGCGATCGTTCTTTGCCATGCTAATTTTGCTGCTGCTTCATTGTATCTTGCAGGAGAAGTGTCGTTATGAAAAGCATGGTTGGCTCCTTCATACATATATAGTTCATAGTCTATTTTATTAGTCTTTAAAGCATTTTCATAATCTGCAATGCCTTTATTAACTCCTTCATCAAGACTGCCATAATGTAATTGCACCGAAGCTTTTATTTTCGTTACATCGGCAGCAGCAGGCTGTCGGCCATAAAATGCAACAGCCGCTTTCAGGTCAGGAAGATTTACTGCGAGATTATTTGACATTGCACCGCCCCAGCAAAATCCAACACATCCGGCCTTACCATTAAAATCTTTTCTTGTTTTTAAATATTCATAGGCACCAATAAAATTTTTAAGGGTATCCTCTGGTTTCAATTCACTGAAACCAGCCCTTGCCTCATCTTCATTAGCAAATGTTTTTCCCAGGGCAGATAATGCGTTTGGTGCAATTGCAAGATAGCCCGATGTCGCTGCTCTTCTTGATACATCTTCAATATGTGCATTCAACCCACGGTTCTCATGAATAACTATCACGGCTGCATATTTTTTTTCTTCTTTTGGTCTTGCGATATATGCTTTCATTTCACCAGGCACGCCGGGATAGTTTATGTATTCGGTGAACAGGTCCTGGTCAGAAGTAAGACCGGGCTTTGTATAATTGTTTTCTATTTGTGATAGTACAGATTGTGTGAGGGCAATGCTGCCTGTAATGAGTGTAACTCTTTTTAAAAAGTCAGCACGGGTAATAGTGGATGAATGAATATACTCATCATACAAATTAATAATTTTCTGATCCATGTGTATTTAAATTAAGGATATTAAAGTTACGAAAGCAAAATAAATTAAGAATACAATTCTTATATCGCCAAGTTCATTACCTTAGCGATCTTAATTTTTTAAAAAGTTCATTTATGAAATACTTATTTACAGCTGCTATCGTTGCTGCATCACTGATCGCATGCAACAGTAATGAAGATAAAACCACCGAAAGCAAAGAAGCAGGACATGATGCACATGCCAGTACTGCTACTACAGTGGAAATGCCTCCAATGCCGGAAGTTCCTGCAAATGCAAAAGTGTTTTTTGTTAATCTGAAAGATGAACAAACTGTTACATCACCATTGAAAATTGAAATGGGAGCGGACAATATTAAAGTAGATACAGCTGGAACATTAAGACCAGCATCCGGTCACCATCACCTGCTTGTTGATATTGATTCCATAGCTACAGAAAAAGTTGTACCGCCAACAGACTCGCTTCATCACTATCATTTTGGAAAGGCACAAACAACTGCTGAGATCAAATTAACGCCTGGTAAACATACACTGGTTCTTCAGTATGCTGATGGAATACATCGTTCTTATGGCAGCAAGCTTATAAGCAAAATAACAGTTGACGTAAAACAGTAAATACTATATTTTATGTTCCTCTAATGCCCTGTTTATCGGGGCATTTTTATTTTATATAGTAAGTGTATTTGTTTTAATTGTGAATCAAAGTTTAAAGTTCAATTGTTTTAAATTTTTAATTCCCTGAAATACAGTTAATAAATAGCTTATTCTTCCCGCTGGCATGACCTTTGAAAATCAATAGTAAAATCTATGATTATGAAAAAAGTAACAATGCTTTTATCCGTAGCCGCAATTAGTTTTTTATTCTCAACTGTGAATGCACAACAAGCAATAGGCATAAAAGGTGGTGTAAATATTGCAAGCCTTAGTGGTTTTGAAGGTCGCGACAGGATCAGTGGTCACATTGGTCTTTTTCTACATCATACTATAAATAAGAACTGGTGTTTCCAACCTGAGTTATTGTACTCCGGCGAAGGACAACGCTACATGTCTGGCGGAGTAGAAAGAACTTTAGCTCTCGGTTATCTTCAACTTCCCTTAATGATTCAATATTACCCTGCGCCACAAGTATATTTAGAAGCAGGCCCGCAATTCGGGTTGCTTTTAAGTGCACATGATAAAGCCAATGAGGAAGCCGGAGAAATAAATGCGAAAGATGATTTTACAACAGGCCAGGTTGCTATAGGCTTAGGCCTGGGATATAAGGCTTCAGAAAAATTAATATTATATGGGCGTTATAATTTTGGTTTGACCGATGTGAGCCGCTTCGATAATATTGTTGACCACAGTAATGTTGGTCAACTCGGAGTTGCAATCAGATTTAATCACTAATTAAATTAAATAACTATTGAAAGCAATCATGATGTTCATGATTGCTTTTTCTATTTAGAAAATATTAACTGAAAATTTCGATAATACTCTCGTTAAAATATTCAAACATCTCTTTAACACAAAAGCTGGCATATTTATCGTCATACAAACACTAGTAATAAAATAAATCTGTTGGATTTAGAAAATGTAAACCGGGTCACTGAATTGAGAAGCAATTTTTTTACAACCTAAATCCTTTTTTAAATGAAACGTATCTTAAAAGCATCCATGATAGCGATCGTTGTGTTGCTGTTTGGTGCAGTACAAAACAAAACTTCAGCCCAGGTATCAGTTAATGTCTCCTTCCAAAGTTTTTATGATGAGCTGAGTCCGTACGGAGACTGGATAAGTTATCCGGAATATGGATATGTATGGAGGCCTGCTAACAGGTATAATGATTTCCAACCTTACAGATCTGAAGGTCATTGGGCATGGTCAGATGATGGCTGGCTATGGGTCTCAGATTATGAATGGGGATGGGCGCCATTTCACTACGGCCGTTGGGTCTATGATTCTTATGACGGCTGGCTATGGGTTCCCGATTATGAATGGGCACCAGCCTGGGTAGTATGGCGTGGCGGTGGTGACTACTATGGTTGGGCGCCGATGAGTCCTGGCGTCAGTATCAACTTATATTTAGGCAACAGGTATAATGTACCATATAATTATTGGTGCTTTGCTCCAAGCCGGTACATCACTTCACCACATCTTTCAAAATATTATCTTGACAGGGGTAGGAACACGACCATTATTAATCATACAACAATTATTAATAATTATAGTAGTAACAGGGGTTATGTAATTGGCCCTTCACGCAATGAAGTTGAAAGATATACTGGTTCAAGAATTAGTCCTGTTAGGATTCTTGAATCTCAAAGAGCAGGAAGAACTATTGCAAGAAACAATGAAGTTTCTATTTACAAACCTTATATCAACAGAGGTTCTGATAGAGGAGCACCAAGAACTTTTGAAAATTCCAGGCAGAGAAGTCAGAGTGTAAGCACTGATAGAAATGTGGCAAGACAAGAAAGGCCTTATCAAAATCGCGGTAGCCAACAAACAGAAAGGCAGCAATTCCCTAACCAAAATGATCAGAGAGTGGAAAGACAACAAGTCCCTGATCAGAATAGCAGGAGAGTGGAAAGACCCTATCAGAATCGCGGCAATCAACAAGTAGAAAGGCAGCAATTTCCTAATCAGAATAATCAAAGAGTGGAAAGACAACAAGTGCCTGATCAAAATACTCAAAGAGTAGAAAGACAACAAATACCTGATATGAATAGTCAAAGAATGGAAAGGCCATATCAGAATCGTGGAAATCAACAAGTGGAAAGGCAACAATTCCCAAGTCAGAACAGTCAAAGAGTAGAAAGACAACAAATGCCGAATCAGAATAGTCAACGTGTAGAGAGACAGCAAATGCCAAATCAAAATACTCAAAGAGTTGAAAGACCATATCAGAATAGAGGACAGCAACAACAAGTTGAAAGGCCGACACAAACTCAACCTCAGCAGCAACAAGAACAAAGAGGAAATGGAAACGGCAACGGTCATGGCCGCGGAAGAGGGAAAGGAAATTAAAATTATAATGAGTTCGTTTTATAAAAGAGCTTCCGTATCGGGAGCTCTTATTTTTATATTATTATTCCATCCCCATTTTTTTGAGTAACTCTTTAAATCCTTCTTCATTTCTAAGAGGATCAAAAAGTTTATCTACTTTAATACTGATCAGGCCGAAATCATAAAGACGATAGGCCAAATTCAGTTTTTCAATTGCCTTTTGTTTTTCGCCAAGCCATGCATAGAGAATACCGGTTTGAAATGCATAGTCATAGGGCGATAAGTTTTCCAGTGAATCAACAGTTTTTTTTGTTTTCTCTGGTTGACCTGTACGTGTATAGGCAATACTTTTTAAAATGGATAGAGAAGTTGGCCTGCTATAATATAATACACTGTCATATTCATCTTTTAAAAAATAATAAACCATTTTAGTGCCTGGTGTGGAATCCGGAATGTTACCCGGACGTATCTCATTTCTATATGAAATGTACTTGCCAGGATCTCTGGAATAGCGATAATAATTTAACCAACCGCTATTCATCATTGAAGAAAGCGGATCAAGAAGTTTTGCTTTCAGAAGATTTTTTTTGGCTTCGGTAAAATTGCCCATTTCCATTTGAGCAAAGGCAAGGTAAACATGAGCTTCGGCATTGTTTGGATTGAGTGCAATGGATTTGTTTAGCTCTTTAATCGCAAGAGCCGGTGAAAGGGTGCTGATCTTAAGCACATCTCCGAGTATCATATGTGTCTCAGATCTCTCTGGACCTAAAGCCACTGCAGTTAATGCAGCATCAAGTGACTTCCTAACATAGTAAGGTTTTTCACTTTGGTTTCGAAATGGTATTTTGGAATAAGCACTTGCCAGTTCAACCCAAGCCAGGGAAAAATCGGGATCTTTTTTTATGGCACTTAATAACGGCTCAATTCTTTGCACCCACGGTAATTTCTTTGCCCGCAGATAATCTTCATAAGCATCTACATTATCTGTAGCTTTTTCAATGATACGTTTTCCTTCTTCTGTGGTCAGTTTTACATTCAGCTTATTAGCTATCTGTTGTGCCACTTCACTTTGAATGGCAAAAACTTCAGATGCATTCCTGTCATAGGTTTCTGCCCAAATATGTTTATCAGTATTTGCATTAATTAACTGGGCCGTGATCCTCACTTTATCACCTTCCCTTCTTACACTTCCTTCCAGTATTGTAGCAACACCTAATTCCTCTGCAATTTTTTTTATGTTTTTCTTGTTGTTTTTATATTCCATCACCGATGTTCGTGAAATAACTTTCAGATCGGAAATTTTGGAAAGTTGCGTAATGATGTCCTCCGTTATTCCATCGCTGAAATATTGCTGCAGTGTATCGTTGCTGATATTATCAAAAGGGAGAACGGCGATTGATTTGTCACTACCCGAAAAAACGGAATTATTTTTCAGCATGCCGGGCAAGAGCAACACGATCAATGTAATTACAATGGCTGCTGCTGAAACCAGGATCCATCTGCGTAAAGCTTTAATATTTTTCTTCGCTGTTAAGTCTACAACTCTTCCTTCAATTTTTTCTTTTGCCGGAATAGTTAATCCATCATTGGCCAGGGCATATACTTCCATGGGTTCGTCCACATTTTTCATCCTGTATCGGCCGAGATAAACTGTTTTGAATTCAGTATGATTCCTGATCTTGTCAAATATTTCTTTGGAGAAAAGTATACTGCCAGGCAAGCCCAATGACTGGATACGGGATGCAATGTTCACTCCATCACCCATGATCTTACCATCTTCATAGATCACTTCACCTATATGAAGGCCAAGACGCAAAGGAACCGGTGGTTCGGCCTGCATCTGTTGCTGAATACTGTTAGCACAATGCATGGCTTTTGTGATGCTGTTAAAAATGCATAGACTGCCGTCGCCGTAAAATTCGATCACATTTCCTTCAAATTCTTTCACTGTTTTTTCCAATACACCCCTGTGATGTTTTACCATTTTGATCGCAGATTGTTCATCCCGCTGCATCATGGAGGTGTAACCAGCAATATCTGTGAATAAAATAGCCGCAAGTTGGCGTGTGGATGGCATCAAAAGAATTATGAATGAAAGTTAAACAACTTTATACAAAACTTCCATGAAGCAAAATATATAGATCGCTTCCAGGTTTGAAAAACGCTGGCCAATTAAGACAAGAATAAATTAAATACTACTTTTATTTACTCCGGGAAATTCATTCGCTTTACGAAATGCTGAAAACGAGGGTCATTTTTTAAAAATGAACATGATGGAAAAGATCTTATAAAGGGAAGTATACTCTCTCGTTGTGCAAAGGCCAGTTCCATAAACTCAATAGCCTCATCATATTTTTTGGAAAAATAAGAAGCGGCACAAAGAACTAATCCTGAAATAAATTCAGTTTTTGAACGCATCATCAATTCATCATAGATGCTTTGGATCTCTGAGTCCATTTCTCTTAACGAATAAACCCAGGCTAGTTCAGCTAATGACCAGGGATGTCGGGAAGAAACCTGGGCACAAGTTTTCAAGGCTTCAGTTGCTTCTTCGTATCTTTTTAAGCCAGCCAAACTTACTCCTAATGCTCTGAATCCCGGAAAGAAATTTGCATCTAGTTCGATTGCCATCCTGGCTGAACGTAACGCCTCTTCAAACTTGCCAGCATTTATATACGCCACGGATAATGCCTGGTGAAATAATGATACTAATGGCTCCAACAGCTCAGATTTTTTTGCTTCCTCAATGCCTTCTTCGAATCTCCCTTCTACATACGATAAAAAATAGCTATACCAAAAATGAGCTGGTGCATAACGAGGATTGATCTCAAAGACACGCTGAAACCTTTTTCTGGATTCCGCCCAGTTCCAATCATAATAAACACTTATGAAGGCTAATGTGGTAAGGGCCTCTGCATTAGAAGGATCTGATTGAATGGCCTTTTCAGCATTTTGTCTTGCCATAGGCATGGCTTCTTTTGGAGGTATTGCCCCATAGAAAGATAAAAGGGAATATGCATCAGACATTCCTGAATAAGCCAGGGAAAATTCCGGATCTATTTCCGATGCTTCCTGAAAATATGCAAGTGCTTTTTTGATCCCGCTTCCGCGTTTGTTCAAAAAGAATCTTCCTTTCAAATAAAGATCGTATGCTTCTTTATTTGACGTCCGCTTTTCATTGATGAGGATCTTATCTTTTTCAAGCAAGGTCATTTTTAGTTCTTCAGTAATAGCTAAGGCGATCTCATCCTGGACGGCGAAAATATCATGCAGATCACGATCATATCGATCTGACCACAATTGAGTACCATCTTCAGCATTGATTAGTTGTGCAGTAATGCGAAGCCTCAAATCTTGTTTGCGTATACTTCCTTCCAATAACGTACGCACATTCAATTTTTCTCCTACTACTCGTATATCAATATCTCTGCCTTTGAAATGGAAAGAGGAAGTGCGACCGGCAACCCTCAGATCTTTTATATGGGTCAGTAAGTTGACGATCTCTTCTGTTATGCCATCACTGAAATATTCCTGTTCCGGATCATTACTCATATTGAGAAATGGCAATACGGCGATTGATTTTTCAATCCCCTTTTTTTCTGTAAACCTTTCACCCTTTCCTTCAAGCGTATCAGTTTCAGGAATTCTTATGCCGGGGTTACTAATAGCAAAAATTTCTACCGGTTCTTTTACATTTTTAAACGCAAACTTACCCAGCGAGATGCTCTGAATGTCTTTCTGGTTTTTAATGTCATCATGGGCTTTCCCGGAAATAAAAATGCTACCCGGCAATGCAAAAGATTCCAGTCTTGATGCAATATTTACGCCGTCGCCATAAATATTATTTTCTTCAAAGATCACATCGCCTGTATGCATACCAATTCGAAGAGGTACTACTGGTTCTGATCGCATATATAATTGCAATGCAACTGCTGCTCTTACTCCTTCAATAGTGCTGATAAAACTGCACATAGCGCCATCGCCACGGAACTCGAGTATTCTCCCTTGATGAGCCCTTATCTCATCTTCAAGTTTTCTCTTTAATTTTTGGCGCCAACTAATTGCCAAAACCTCATCTTCCTGCATCATAGCAGTATAACCAACAATATCGGCGAACATAATAGCTGCGAGCTGGCGTGTAGGTGGCATAATAAATTCTATTCTCTGAAGATAATAAAAATAGCCCCTTATTGTTGGGGCTATTTTTATTATTTAATCGCAATTGAGTTTTATTTCAACTATGCTTCCGCTTCCATATAACTTTCGATCGGCTCACAGGTGCAGATCAAATTCCTGTCGCCGTAAGTGTTGTTTACTCGGGCAACTGAAGGCCAGAATTTATTTTGTGTAACATAATACATTGGGAACGCTGCTTGTTCTCTAGTATACGGTTTGTTCCAATCACTTGTTACAACCATTGCTTGTGTATGAGGGGCATTCTTTAATGCATTATTCTTCTTATCCATTTTTCCTTCTTCAATATCTCTTATTTCCTGGCGAATACTAAGCAATGCATCACAGAAACGATCAAGCTCGGCTTTGTCTTCACTTTCTGTAGGCTCGATCATGATCGTGCCAGGAACAGGAAAGCTCATTGTTGGTGCATGAAAACCATAATCCATTAAACGCTTAGCTACATCTTCGGCTTCTATCTCTGCAGATTTTTTAAATGGTCGCAGGTCAACTATAAATTCATGAGCACACTGGCCATTATGATTTGTATAAAGAATTTCAAATTGTCCCTGCAATCTTGCACGCATATAGTTTGCATTCAAAATAGCGTATTCAGTTGCATTCTTTACGCCTACATGTCCGAGCATCCTGATATATGCATAAGAAATCAATAAAATACTTGCAGAACCATACGGAGCTGCCGAAACTGCGTTTGAATCGTTTTTTGAATTTTGAATTTTAAACTCTACATGACCTGGTAGATAAGGCGTTAAATGTTTCTTCACACAAATAGGTCCCATGCCCGGGCCACCACCACCATGTGGTATTGCAAATGTTTTATGCAAATTCAAATGACAAACATCAGCACCGATCAATCCCGGTGCAGTTAAGCCTACCTGTGCATTCATATTGGCGCCATCCATATACACTTGTCCACCATGCTGGTGAATGATATCTGTAATTTCTTTAACTGTCTCTTCATATACACCATACGTACTCGGATAGGTGATCATAATGCCCGAAAGATTTGCTGAATGTTCAGCTGCTTTTGCTTTCAGATCATTCACATCAATATAGCCATTCTCCAATGCTTTTACTACAACTACTTTCATTCCTGCCATTACTGCACTTGCAGGGTTGGTTCCATGTGCAGAAATGGGGATCAGCATAACATTCCGATGGCCATGATCGTTTGCTTCATGATAATCACGAATGGCTAACAAACCGGCATACTCTCCTTGTGCGCCGCTGTTGGGTTGCAGGCTGCAGGCATCAAGAGCAGTGATCTCACATAAATATTTGGAAAGATCATCTACAATTTGTTTGTAACCTTCTGTTTGATCTGCCGGGGCAAACGGATGCATTTTACTCCAATGAACCCAACTTAACGGGATCATTTCTGAAGCGGCGTTCAGCTTCATGGTGCAACTTCCCAATGTGATCATTGAAGTATTCAATGAAAGATCTTTATTCTCCAGTGATTTTATATAACGCATCATCTGGCTTTCACTGCGATGAGTATTGAAGACCGGATGCGTTAAGAATAATGATGTTCTTGTTAAACTTTGAGGAATATGATCTGGTTCATCATCATGATGAATATCGAATGTCACCGGGTTCTTATCATCTTCAAAACAATTGATAAGATCATAAAGGTCTTCAGTAAGTGTTGTTTCATCAATTGAAATGCTGATATACTTATTGTCAATGTAGCGGAGATTGATCTGCTGCCTTTCTGCTTTTTCTTTTATTGATGAAATATTATCAGCTTTCACAGTGATAGTATCAAAGAAATTTGTTGA
>JBIOVR010000101.1:0-4272 GCA_044867875.1 Chitinophagaceae bacterium | reverse complement strand
ATCATAAATGTTTACATTTGAAGCACAAAGAAACAAAAAAAACTAACACCTATTTGTAGCCTTTTCATGAGCCTGAATTCCATTAAGTTTGAGCCAACCGATATTGCCTTTCTTTTTAAAAATTCATTGGTAGAGATCAATGCAGAGCAACAAGTCTTATCGAAAACAAAGTTCGAAACTGAACAGACTGTTACGGGTTTGAAATATCTTGGAGAAAATAAAAAGAAAACGCTTGTTGTAGTTCGCAATGCCGACGCGGTTTACATACCGGACAAACAATTATCTTTTCTTACAAAATTGCTGTCTGCATGTAATCTAAATCTTGCTGATGTAGCCATATTCAATTTTCATGATCATAATTCATCTGAGTTCAATGAAATTCTAAATTTCTTTAAACCTAAAGTTGTTTTATTATTTGCTGTAGAACCAGCCGAATTTGGTTTACCAATGATATTTCCGCAATTCCAGGTGCAAGGACATAAAGATGCAGTATTTGTTTCATTGCCATCATTAGATGTTATTGAACCGGATAAATCATTGAAAGGAAAATTGTGGGTTTGTCTCAAAAAGATATTTAACCTATGAGATTAATATTCGCCAGTAATAATCAACATAAGATCGAAGAATTGAAAGCATTTGTGGGAAAAGAAATTGAAATAGTTTCATTAAAAGATGCAGGCATTGACATTGATATCCCAGAACCGCATGATACACTTGAAGAAAATGCTTCTGAGAAATCATGGACGATCTATAAGCTTACGGGCAAAGATTGTTTTAGTGAAGACACAGGTTTGGAAATAGAGGCCTTAAATGGTGAACCCGGAGTAAAAAGTGCCCGATACGCCGGAGAAGCAAGATCGTTCAAAGACAATATTGAAAAAGTTTTAAATAAACTAACAAATCAGACAAATAGAAATGCAAGATTCAGAGCTGTTATTTCCTTAATAATTGAAGGCAAAGAAACTCATTTTGAAGGCATTTGTAATGGTAAAATAATTGACACTCCACAGGGAACAGAAGGGTTTGGTTATGACCCGATCTTTATTCCTGATGGTAGCGATCGAAGTTTTGCTGAAATGTCAATCGACGAAAAGAACCGTTTTAATCATAGAACAAAGGCTGCGGCTAAATTGGTCACATTTTTGCAAAACATGAAAACAAACTCCACAAATTGAGTCCAACAAGCAACCATAATATCACCGAAACCGACTTAATCCAGGGATGTATAAATGGTGAGAGGAGAATGCAGGAGGAATTGTATAATAGGTTTAGTTCGAAAATGTATGCAGTTTGTCTCCGGTATGCAGGAAATGGCGAAGATGCACAGGATGTACTTCAGGATGGTTTTGTAAAAATATACAAGAACCTAAGCCGGTTTCGCGGCGAAGGTTCATTTGAAGGCTGGATTCGACGAATTTTTGTCAATACAGCGATTGAGCATCTACGTCGCAAAACTTACCTCAAACCAATAGCAGAAAAGGAAGAGAACACAATAGCGTATAAAGAAAAGACAGCTCTTGACAGGTTGGGCGAAAAGGATATTTTGAATTTGATAAGAGAATTATCACCAGGATATCGAACAGTATTCAACATGTATGTGGTAGAAGGTTATACCCATAAAGAAATCGGTGATATTTTAGGAATCAGTGAAGGAACGAGTAAATCGCAATTAGCCAGGGCAAGAATGATACTGCAGGATATGGTGATCAATCACCTTGACGAGAGAGACAGAAAACAGAAAAAAGTAGAATGAACTCCGAGTTACAAAAAAGACTGTATGAAATGGAAGTGATGCCGCCTGCAGCGGTATGGGAAAAACTTTCTATAAATATTGATGAGATCAATGCGGACAAATCAATAGCAAAAAAAGTATTTGACGCAGCACTTACTCCACCTGCAGCTGCATGGGAAAATATAAGTATAGCTATAGGTACAGAGGAAAAAAAAGAACCAGCTAAAAGAGGAGTCGTAATCAATTTCAAAAGACTTGCTGTCGCAGCAATATTCATTGGTGTAATAATTACAGCCTGGATCGTCTTTAGAAATAATAATAGAAATGATACATTAGCCGGGGTTCAAAATGGCATAGAGACAAAAACTGCAACTGATACAAATTCTAATAACGAAAAGAAAGTTGAGAATATACAACAACAGGAAATTTCGCCAGGCACATCCATTGCAACCACAAACCCAGAAACAATTAGCAAGAACAAGAGAAACAAATCTGAAAATGCAAGGAACAACAGGATCTATGCTGCATCGCAAGCATCGAATGTTCAATATGCAGCGCTGAATAGTGAAACTCCTGGCGGAAACAGTTTTGGTCAATCTATTGATGATCTTTCTTTGGTTACATCAGATCAAAATTATTTTACTATGGTAAATGCAAATGGAAGGATGGTTAAAATACCCGCCGAATTTGCAAGTCTTGCTCCTCACCTGCAAAACAAGCCTGTGTCGGAGGATTATTATGAAGTGATGTTTGGCGAAGGCACATACTGGAAAGAAACATTAAATGAATGGCGCAAGAAAGTTGCCTCTCTCCCTGTTTCATCAGGCGATGCATTTACAAGTTTTATAGAATTACTTAAAACAGTACAGGATAAATAAACTGTTTCCTTACTTTTAGAGTAAACAATTCAAATGGCAAGAATTAAAATTGATCTGCCAGCTAAATTTTCGTTTTCTACAAATATTCCAATAAGAATTACTGACATAAACTTTGGAGGTCATGTTGGCAATGACACTATTCTTTCGATCATTCATGAAGCAAGAGCAAAATTCTTTCAACATTTAGGCTATGATGAATTAAATTTTGGCGGTGTTGGAACTATCATGAGTGATGTTGCGATCGAATACAAAGATCAAATTTATTATGGCGATGAGGTTCTTGCTTCAGTTGCTGTGGGTGAGATCACAAAAGTTGCATTCGATCTTTTTTATAAACTTGAGAAAAGATCTGCCAATGTCAAACAGTCTACTGTGGCATTGGCAAAAACATGGATGGTCTGTTATGATTATGATAAGAAAAAAGTAGCAGCAATTCCTGAACCAGCTATTAAAAAAATTACGAGTCCGTAGATTCAGCATCTGTGTTCCATATCTTCCAGTTTTCCTCAGCCTGCAGTTCAAGCATATCAAATCCATTTTGAATTAAAGCTCCAGTCTCTTCACCCTTTTTCAGGAAAAGAGTCTTTGCAGGATTGTAGATCAAATCAAAAAGAAAATGTTCAGGAGTAAGAAATTCGTAAGGGATAGGAGGTGCTTCTACAATATTTGGAAACATCCCAAGCGGAGTTGTATTTACAATAAGCTTATATTTTGAAATAATGCTCTTCGTCAATTGCTCGTAAGAATAGCTATCAGCAGAAGGTTTGCGGGAAACTTTTTTATACTTTATATCGAATTTGTCAAAAACATATTTTACTGCTTTAGCTGATCCGCCTGTTCCGAGAATAAGTGCATGTGAATGAACAAAAGGGTTCCAGGTTTTTTTCAACGATCTTTCGAACCCTACTATGTCAGTATTATACCCGTATAGCTTACCATCTTTTATTTTTATACAATTACAGGCTTTTATCTTTTTTACAACGTCTGAAGATTGATAAAGAAATGGGATCACTTTTTCTTTATACGGAATGGTAACATTCAACCCTTCCAATCCCGGCATGGAAAGTATTTTTTTTAACTCATCTATCGTTGCAATAGGAAAGTTTTCATATTTGCAATCATTCAACCCTTCCCTCTCAAATTTGTCTGTGAAATACTTTTTTGAAAAAGAGTGTGACAAAGGAAATCCGATCAAACCAAATAGTCGCATCAGGCTTCTTCTTTATTCAGGAATAAATGGAAAGTGTCGCCACGAAGGCCAACCCGCATTGCTTCCAATGGGAGCATTTCTGTAGGCGCAATATTTCCAAGATTTACATTACAACCAATAAGTTCTATAAAATAGAGCTGCTGTGCTTTTTGCGGAGCTTCCCAGATAATTTTTTCAGCAGGTATCTGCGTCAAAATTTCTTGTACCAAACCCTCTCTTACTTCTCCGGAACCGCGATAAATTCCCACATTACCTGCTTCTCTTGCTTCCGCAATTACATAGGTGGCCCCAGCATTTAATTCAGCTCTCATCAATTCGATCCATTTGTAAGGTGGAATAATGTGTTCTGCATCTTTGCTTCCAACCTCACTTAAAACTGTACCGTATTTAGTCAGCTTTTCTATATACCCGCATTTTTCTGAATGAGGGATTGTTATTGAACCATCACTCAC
>JBIOVR010000100.1:0-27912 GCA_044867875.1 Chitinophagaceae bacterium | reverse complement strand
TTAATTACAATCTTAAACTTTTCTAACAAGTTTGGCATTCCGATAGTATTTTTGCGGCCGGAAAATAGTTCCATCTAAACTACTCTGATTATATGAATTGGTCCCAGTTGTTTACTTCCTCGATAGGCAAAAAGATCGTGATGAGTGTGACAGGTTTGTTTCTTGTTTCTTTTTTAGTGGTGCATGTTGGTGTTAACTCCTGTGTTTTCAAAGATGCTTTTATGTCTAATGATAACGGCGATATGTTCAATCGTGCAGCAAATTTTATGGGTAAAACGGTTGTGATAAGGCTGATGGAGTATGTTTTATTTGCAGGCATCATTATTCATGCTATTCAGGGATTGGTTTTGGAATTTGAGAACAGGGCCAAAAGAAAGCAAGGCTATGAGGTAAAAATGGGAAACCGTGGCAGTAAATGGTATAGCCGTTCAATGGGTTTGCTTGGTACTCTTCTTTTATTATTTCTTCTTCTTCATTGGTGGCATTTTTGGATCCCTGCTAGATTTACTCACCAGGGATTGGAGACACCAATTTTACTTAGTAATGGTTTTATAGGACATGACATGTTTCATTTAATGAAAGCAACCTTCAGTGAATGGTGGATTGTGATCGTTTATATTCTTGGTTGTATTTCATTAGCATGGCATCTTGTACATGGATTTCAAAGTGCATTCAGAACATTGGGGTTGCACAATAAAAAATATTTGAACATGGTAAATGCTATCGGTGTTGGCTTTTCCATTATTGTGCCATTGCTTTTTGCATTGATGCCATTGAGTTTTAAGATGGGATGGATCGGCTAATGTGCCGATGTGATGATTTGCTATGTGATAATGAGTTGATAGTTCTTTAAGTGATTTTAAATTATGGGCCAAGGCAGCATTACTACTATGTTGCTTCTGTTGCGTCGCACTCTTCAACTGAAGTAATTCTGTGGAGCATTCAATGAAGGGAGTGTTCAATGTCCCCCGCTGGCGGGGGAAGTGGTTCGATATTATGAATTTATAAATTGGGGGTGGACAAAAGTTGAATAGAATTACAGAACGTACAAGTGAGTGACACAACAGTTGATGATAAGAATTACAAAAGCTGATTAACAAAAAATAGAAATTAGAAACAAGAAATTTCTTTATGCTTGACGCAAAAATTCCACAGGGAGCTCCTTTAAATGACAAATGGACTTATTACAAAGGTCACTGCAAACTGGTGAACCCGGCGAACAAACGCAAACTCGAAGTGATCATAGTAGGTACAGGTCTTGCCGGTGCCTCTGCTGCTGCATCATTGGGTGAACTTGGTTATTCTGTAAAAGCATTTTGTTTCCAGGATTCGCCGCGTCGTGCACATAGCATCGCTGCGCAAGGCGGCATCAATGCAGCAAAGAATTATCAGAATGATGGTGATAGTGTATTTCGTTTATTTTATGATACAATAAAAGGTGGCGACTATCGTGCAAGAGAAGCCAATGTGCATCGTTTAGCAGAAGTAAGTACAAGTATAATTGATCAGTGCGTAGCGCAAGGCGTACCATTTGCAAGAGAATATGGTGGTTTATTAAGTAACCGTTCATTTGGCGGTACACAAGTGCAAAGAACATTTTATGCGGCGGGCCAAACCGGACAGCAATTATTGATCGGCGCATACCAGGCATTGGAAAGGCAAGTGGCATTAGGTAATGTAAAAATGTATAGCCGCCATGAAATGCTGGATATAGTGACGATCGAAGGCAAGACAAGAGGGATTATTTGTCGCAACCTGGTGACGGGTCAATTAGAAAGATTTTTTGGGCATGCAGTTTTGCTTTGTACCGGTGGATATGGAAATGTTTTTTACTTGAGTACAAATGCAATGGGTTGTAATGTAACTGCTGCTTGGAAGGCACATAAAAAAGGCGCATGGTTCGGCAATCCTTGTTTTACACAAATTCACCCAACATGCATTCCTGTAACGGGTGACCATCAAAGTAAGCTGACATTGATGAGTGAATCATTAAGAAATGATGGTCGTATCTGGGTGCCAAAACAAAAAGGTGATAATCGCAAGCCAAATGAAATTCCTGAAGAAGAAAGAGATTATTATTTAGAAAGAAGATATCCTGCATTTGGAAACTTAGTGCCAAGAGATGTTGCTTCAAGAGCCGCTAAAGAAAGATGTGATGCTGGGTATGGAGTAGGTACGTCAAAGCAAGCTGTTTATCTTGATTATGCTGATGCGATAAAACGGTATGGTCATATTGAAGTTGGAAAGCATGGTTTGGAAAATGCTGATGAAGCAACGATCATTAAGCTGGGTAAAGATGTTGTGAAAGAGAAATACGGTAATCTTTTTGACATGTATGAAAAGATCACTGGCGAAAATCCTTATGAAATACCAATGCGAATTTATCCCGCTGTACATTATACAATGGGCGGTTTGTGGGTGGATTATGAATTGATGACGACTGTCCCAGGTTTGTATTGTTTAGGTGAAGCAAATTTTTCTGATCACGGTGCCAATCGTCTCGGCGCTTCAGCGTTGATGCAGGGATTAGCCGATGGTTATTTTGTTATTCCTTATACGATCGGTAATTATTTATCTGATGAAATAAGAACAAAAAATATTCCAACAGATCATCCTGCGTTTGCCGAAGCTGAAAAGGCAGTTGCTGACCGCATCAATCAATTAATGAATATTAAAGGCAAGCAAACTGTTGAAAGTTTTCATAAGCGTTTGGGAAAAATAATGTGGGATAAGTGCGGCATGGCAAGGAATGCAGAAGGATTGAAACAGGCAATTGCTGAAATACAGCAATTGAAAAAAGAATTCTGGAGCGATGTAAGAATTCCCGGTGATATAAATGAAATTAACCCTGAACTGGATAAAGCTGGGCGAGTTGCTGATTTTATTGAACTCGGTGAATTGATGTGTATCGATGCATTACAAAGAAATGAAAGCTGTGGTGGACATTTCCGTGAAGAGAGTCAGACAGCGGAAGGTGAAGCAGACAGAAGGGACAATGAATTTTCTTATGTATCAGCATGGGAATTAAAAGCCGAGCATCAATGGGAATTGCATAAAGAAGAATTGAATTTTGAAGTAGCGAAACCAAGTCAGCGTTCATATAAATAAAAGAAAGAAATTTTATGGAGCATAAGACTATCAATTTGAAATTGAAAGTTTGGAAACAAAAGAACAGTAATACTGCTGGTCGATTCGAAACCTATGAGGCAAAGAATATTTCTACGGAAATGTCTTTCCTGGAAATGTTTGATGTGCTGAATGAAGAATTAATTAAGGACGGTAAAGAACCAATTGCATTTGATCATGATTGTCGTGAAGGTATTTGTGGCATGTGTTCAATGTATATCAATGGTCGTCCACACGGACCATGGCATGCAACTACAACTTGTCAATTACACATGAGAGCTTTCCAGGATGGTGAAACGATCGTTGTAGAACCATGGAGAGCAAATGCATTTCCAGTGATCAAAGACCTGATGGTTGACAGAACATCATTTGACAGAATTATACAGGCAGGCGGTTTTATTTCAGTAAATACGGGAAATGCAGTTGATGCAAATTCACTCCCGGTTGATAAAGAAAAATCTGATGCCTCTTTCGCGGCTGCTGCGTGTATCGGTTGCGGAGCTTGTGTAGCTGCATGTAAAAATTCTTCGGCGATGCTTTTTGTTTCCGCAAAAGTTACACACCTGGCTTTATTGCCGCAAGGTGATCCCGAAAGAAGAACTAGAGCTTTGAATATGGTGGCACAAATGGACAAAGAAGGTTTTGGCGGTTGTACAAATACTGGCGCATGCGAAGCTGTTTGCCCAAAAGAAATTTCAATTGAAAATATTGCCCGTTTGAACAAAGAGTATTTAATAGCAGGATTGACAGTAAATAAATAAGACCGTTCGTATAAGATTTAGGTCCCGATTTCTTCGGGACTTTTTTATTTAGTACAGACATTCGTATATTCAACGACTCTAAACTTGCTTTGTATGAATATTAAAAATCTATTACCGGCAGCAGTATCGCTGCTTATTATTTCTTGTAACGATAATTCTAAAGGCGTGATAACAGAAACAAAATTCAAATGGCCCGAAGGCGTGGCCGCACCAACGACAGAAAAGAAACCATATGAAATGGTAGCTCATGGAGATAAGAGAGTCGATAATTTTTATTGGATGAATGACTTTTTTAAGAAAGGTCCTGACAGCACTAAGGTTGTTGATTATCTGAAAGCTGAAAATGCTTATGTGGATACAATGATGTCAAGTGCAAAAGAATTCCGGAAACATTTATATGATGAGCTAAAAGGAAGAATTAAGGAAAAAGATGAATCGGTTCCATATAAGGATAATGGTTATTGGTATTACACAAGGGTAGAAGAGGGAAAGAATTATGCAGTTTATTGCCGTAAGAAAGAATCACTTGATGCTCCTGAAGAAATAATTCATAATGCAAACCAGGTTGGCGAAGGAAAGCCTTATTACAGTGTTGCCGGTCTTGAAATAAGTGATAATAATGAAATGGCGGCAATTGGTGAAGATGAAGTAAGCCGTCGTTTGTACAATCTAAGATTTAAGAATCTAAAAACAGGTGAGTATTCTCCGGAAACAATTTCAAATACAGAAGGAGGATCTTATGCATGGGCCGCTGATAATAAAACTGTTTTCTATATTATAAAAGATCTGACAACATTATTGGGTTTCCAGGTTTGGAGACATGAAGTAGGGACAGATCCAAAAAATGATACAAAAGTTTACGAAGAAAAAGATAATCGTCATTATATCGGTGTTGGAAGAACCAAGTCAAAGAAGTATATCATCATTTCTTCTGAATTAAGTGAGCAACAGAGTGAGCATCGTTTCCTTGATGCATCTGATCCAAAGGGAGAATTCAAAGTTTTTCATCCACGTACAATGGGATTGGTATATGATATTGATCATTACAATGATAAATTTTATATACGCACCAACCTTGATGCTACTAATTTCCGTTTGATGGAATGTCCTCTTACTAATACAGCAAAAGAGAGTTGGAAAGAAGTGATACCAAACAGGAAGGATGTTTACCTGGCAGGGTTTACTCTTTTTAAAGATCATATGGTGGTATCAGAATTAAAAGAAGGATTGATGAATCTTCGTGTCATTGATCAAAAAGATAAAACAGAACATTACCTGCAGTTTGATGAACCAGCTTATCTTTCTTCTGTTGGAGTGAATGCTGATTTTAATACTAACACTCTTCGCTTTAATTATACATCTATGATCACTCCGAATTCGGTGTTTGATTATAACATGGATACAAAAGAAAAGACATTAAAAAAACAAACAGAGGTTTTAGGCGGGTATGATAAAACTGATTATGTAACCGAAAGAGCATTTGCGACTTCTAGAGATGGAAAAAGAGTTCCTGTTTCAATTGTTTATAAAAAAGGGACTCAAAAAGACGGAAGTCATCCATTGCTACTTTATGCATACGGGTCATATGGCGCTACTTCATATGCAACTTTCAACAGTAACCGGCTTAGTTTGCTTAATCGAGGTTTTGTATATGTATTGGCGCATATTCGTGGCGGACAGGAAATGGGTCGTGAATGGTATGATGATGGAAAAATGATGAATAAGAAAAATACATTCAATGATTTTATTGACTGTGCTGAATTTCTTATCAAGGAAAAATATACTTCCAAAGGACATGTATATGCAATGGGCGGCAGTGCTGGTGGCTTATTAATGGGGGCCATTACCAATATGCGCCCTGATCTATGGAATGGAATTGTTGCACAAGTTCCTTATGTTGATGTGATCACGACTATGAGTGACGCAAGTATTCCATTAACAACAGGTGAATATCTTGAATGGGGTAATCCGGCTAACAAGGATGAATATTTTTACATGAAATCTTATTCACCGTATGATAACGTTGAGGCAAAAGCATATCCGAATATGTTGATCACAACAGGGCTTCATGATAGCCAGGTCCAATATTTCGAGCCGGCAAAATGGGTAGCTAAGATGCGTGAAATGAAAACAGATAAGAATATTATCCTCTTCAAAACAAATATGGAAGCGGGACATGGTGGTGCTTCAGGACGCTTTAAAGCATTGGAAGATGTTGCCTTAATTTATGCTTTCTTGTTTTCCTTAGAAGGGATTACTGAATAAAAGCACTAAAAACATGATTTTCAGTCCCGCACGGCGGGACTTTTTTATTATTCTGCTGAGGATGACTGCCATAAAATGCTGAATTTTGCGTTTAATTGAAAAACCACCGGCTTTTGAGTCAAAAACGGCTGATACTATTCTTCGTTACCCTTTTGTTTGCTGTACTGGAAAGCTTCGCTCAAATTCCCGCACAGGATAATAAACCCCTTTCTAATCTCCGGAAGAAAAAAATTGCGGTTGTTGCCGATACGATCCGCATCGATACTTTCAGTGTTATTCCTAATACTTTTCTAATAGAAAGTTTTAGCGATTCAACTTACTTCTTTGATAATATAAATGCTTTGTTGAAATGGAGAACTTTACCATCAGTTGATAGTGTTACGATCGTTTACAGAGTTTTTCCTTATAAATTCAATTCCGTTGTACAACGACTAAGCTTTGACAGTGTCAGTTATAAATTTTATGCAAAGCCTTTTGCGTTTGGCCAGAATGAACAAGAACTTGCAAAAGGGCTTTTTGATTTTGGTAATCTTCAATACAACGGAAGTTTTGGCCGCGGTATTTCTTTTGGTAATAGCCAGGATGCTGTTGTTAATTCAAATTTCAATCTTACATTAAATGGAATGTTGGGTGACAGCATTGAGATCAATGCAGCGATTACTGATAATAATTTACCGATACAACCTGATGGCACTACCCAACAACTGAATGAATTTGACCAGGTGTTTTTGCAGTTTAAAAAAAGGACATGGAACCTGAATCTTGGTGATATAGACATTCGGGAGAACAGAAGTTATTTCCTTAATTTTTATAAACGATTACAGGGAATTTCATTTGAAACAAATAATTACATTTCAAAAAGTACTGCTTCAAGAACTTTCTTAAGTGGATCGATAGCTAAAGGAAAATTTACCCGCAATATTTTCCAGGGATTAGAAGGTAACCAGGGGCCTTATCGGCTTACAGGGGCTAATAATGAATTTTTCTTTATCGTTCTTGCAGGAACAGAAAGAGTTTTTATTGATGGTGAATTATTACAGCGTGGAGAAGACCAGGATTATGTAATTAATTATAACTCTGCTGAGATCACTTTCACGCCGCAAAGAATGATCACTAAAGACAGCCGTATACAAGTGGAGTTTGAATATGCTGACCGGAATTATTTAAATGCGAATCTTTTTGTATCACAAGAATTCGCAATGAATAATAAGTTTAAAATATATGTCGGCTTTTTTAATAACAATGACGCAAAGAATTCACAGATCAATCAAACATTGGATGATAAGCAAAAAACATTTTTAGCAAATATTGGCGATAGTGTTCAAAATGCATTTTATTCCTCTGCTATTCTTGACACAGTATTTGATGCCGGAAAAATTTTATATGAAAAATTATATTACAATCCAGGCACCGGGGTGGATTCTTTTTATCAATACTCTGTTGATCCGCTTATGGCAAAATATAGTCTTGCCTTTAGTGATGTCGGGGAGGGAAAAGGAAATTATGTTCCCGAGTTAAATGGAGCTAATGGCAAAGTATATAAATTCATTATGCCTGTTGCCGGCGTAAAACAAGGAAGGTATGAACCAGTGATCTTACTTGTAACTCCAAAGAAGCAACAGTTAATGACGTTAGGGACAGATTATAAGATCAGCAACAATACATCATTGAAAACAGAGATCGCTGTGAGTAATTATGATGTAAACACCTTTTCAGGTAAAGACAATGGAGATGATGCAGGTATTGCTGCCAAGGTTCAGTTTGCCAATACTTCACCGATGAAATCTTCAGGAGCAAAGAAAACGGAATTGATCACAGGTTTGGATTACGAATTTGTGCAGGGGAAATTCAAACCATTAGAGAGAATACGAAATGTGGAGTTTACAAGAGATTGGGGACTTGGATTGCAAACTTTGCCCGCTGATGAACATATCGTTAAGGCATCTGCAAGATTACAAAATGCAAAAAATAATTCGCTGACTTACCAGTTGATGAATTATCACCGGGGTGATGATTACAACGGTTTTCAAAATAATATACAGCAATATCAAAAGTTGGGCGGGTGGCAATTAAATAACCAACTTTTCTTTACAAATTTTAAAACTCAATTCACGGAAGGAAGTTTTATAAAGCCCGTTCTTGATATTAGTAAAGAATTAAAACAATTAAAGGATTTCAGACTTGGATTTAGATATGCATTGGAACAAAATAAGACAAAGGATAAGGCTGCGGATACCTTAACGAGCCAGAGTTTTTCTTTTGATACATATTCAGCCTACCTGAAATCTTCAGAACAAAAGAAGAATAAATATGGGATCACTTTTTTTACCCGTTCTGATAAGTATCCTGTTGGCAAAAATTTTAGCCGTGGTGACAGAAGCATGAACCTGAATCTGCAAACAGAGTTGTTATCTAATCAGCATCATCAATTCTTAGTCAATACTACATTTAGAAAATTAAAGGTCCTTAATAGTGTTTCAAAACAAAAAGAAGATGAAACAATTCTTGGAAGAGCTGAATATATCATTAATGAATGGAAGGGATTACTGATGGGTAATATCTTATATGAATTAGGAACGGGACAGGAGCAGCAAAGAGATTTCTCTTACCTGGAAGTACCGGCTGGAACCGGCCAGTTTGCATGGAACGATTATAACACCGACGGTATTCAGCAATTGAATGAATTTGAAGAAGCATTGTTTCCTGACCAGGCAAAGTTCATCCGCATATTTACTCCTACCAATCGATTTGTAAAAGCGAATTACACCACTTTCAATTATAGTTTCCAGTTAAATCCAAAATCAGTATTAAATAAGAGTGATATAAAAGGATTTCCAAAACTCATTTCACGTACCAATCTTAAGTCTTCACTACAAGTATCTAAAAAATCAATAGCCCAGGGAAATACAGAATTCAACCCTTTTAAATATGAATTGGCGGATACTGCATTGCTCACATTGAATACAGTTTTTCTAAATACATTTTCATTCAATCGCTTTAGCAGCAAATGGGGTTTTGATATCAGTAACCTGCGAAACAAAGGGAAGATCCTGCTTACCTATGGCTATGAAAGTCGCAGAATAAATGACTGGACAATTAAACTCAGATTGAACCTAAGCCGTTCTATAACATTTGATGTTAGTGGTAAAAAAGGATTGACTGGTTTATACACGCCAAGTTTTGCGAATCGTAATTATGAACTGGATATTTATAATCTCGAACCACGGATTGTCTTTATCCAGGGAACAAAATTCCGCCTGGCAACGAGCTATAAGTTTGATAACAAAAAGAACAATGCTTTGTATGGCGGTGAGAAATCGACTTCAAATTCTATAAATGTTGAAACAAAATACAATGTGCTTTCAAACAGTTCAATCACTGGCAAGTTTACCTTTAGTAATATAGATTATGCTGCTCCACCCAACACAACTGTAAGCTATATTATGCTTGATGGTTTGTTACCTGGTAGTAATTATCTCTGGAGTATTGACCTTACAAAACGCTTGCTCAATCATCTTGAACTAAATTTTGTGTATGAAGGAAGAAAGCCCGGAGATGCGAGGACAGTGCATATTGGCCGGGCTTCAATCCGTGCTTTATTCTGACCAATCTAAGTCTCCCCTTTAGGGGGACAGGGGGTGCGGTTATACGTTGAATCGGAAATGCATCACATCTCCGTCCTTCACCATGTATTCTTTTCCTTCAATTCTTAATTTACCAACTTCGCGGCAGGCAGCTTCTGATTCATACTTTATAAAATCCTCATAGCTGATCACTTCTGCTTTTATAAATCCTTTTTCAAAATCAGTATGAATAACACCTGCGGCCTGTGGTGCTTTCCATCCTTCATGTATTGTCCATGCTCTTACCTCTTGCACACCAGCGGTGAAATAAGTGTATAGCCCAAGCAATTTATAAGTAGCATGTATCAACCTGTCGAGAGCAGGTTCGGTCATTTTATATTCTTCCATGAATAACAAACGATCTTCCAGGTTTTCCATTTCCTGTATCTGTGCTTCAATGGAATTATTCATGATGATCATTTCAGCACCTTCTGCTTTCGCGGCTACTTTTAATGCATCAGAGAATTTATTGCCTGTATGCATCGATGGCTCATCCACATTGGCAACATATAACACAGGCTTATCAGTCAATAAAAACAGATCGGCAATCGCAACTTTTTCTTCTTTGCTCAATTTCAATTCACGGATACTTCTTCCTTTTTCAAGATGTTCTTTACAGCGGATCAAAACTTCCAATTCCGATTTCAGTTTCGGATCTACACGAGCCAGCTTTTCAGTTTTCTGGATCTTCCTTTCAACACCATCAAGGTCTTTCAATTGAAGTTCGGTATCAATAATTTCTTTATCACTCACAGGATTAATTGCACCTTCATCACGCAATACATTTTCATCTTCAAAACAACGTATCACATGAATGATCGCATCCACTTCACGAATATTCCCTAGAAATTTATTACCAAGTCCCTCGCCTTTACTTGCACCACGTACCAGTCCCGCAATATCAACGATCTCTAATTGCGTTGGTACTATTTTGTTTGGTTTCACCAGTTCAGCCAATTTATTCAATCGCGGATCAGGCACATCAACCAATCCCACATTCGGATCTATTGTACAAAACCGGTAATTACTTGCCTGTGCTTTGGCGCTATTACTTACCGCATTAAATAAAGTTGATTTTCCCACATTTGGCAACCCGACAATTCCAGCTTGTAAACCCATGACTCAATTTTATATTTTTTAATTGCAGTCCCAATATTTATCGGGATAAGATTATGAACCCAGCGGTTTATTTACTATCGGGCTTTCGTTGCGTCGCACTCTTGTACTTCCTGTTCGCTATTCAACTATTATCCGGCCTGCATTTTTTAAGGCCGCAAAGATAAGGGTGAACTGCTAAGTGGCGAAATGTGAAAAGACACATTTGGTTATTCACTAAAAATCTGCAATCTTCAATCCTAAATCTTAAATAAAGCATGGCTCTCAGCAGAATATGGTCGGCATTTATCATCATCGCTATTTTAGTTGCAGCTATAAAATTCACTTTTCAACCGGGACAGCAGAAAATATTCAGTCAGTTAGTAACCGGAAAAAATACAGATACTGTTTCTGCCCGTCTTGTGGATTCCGCAAGTTTACCAGTATATGTCACTTCTCAGCTTCAATATGAAAAGACTGCTGTATGGGATAAGGAAAGAGTAGTTAAGGAAGGGACAGCTTACAAAGCTTTTCGATTACTTCCAGCAAATGGTATCATCGATACATGTAAAGGAGCTGTTGATATTTGTATCGGGCTTATTGGCATCATGGCTTTGTTCATGGGATTCATGACTATTGCAGAAAGGGCAGGAGGTATTCGATTTTTATCCAGGATCATCGGTCCGTTTTTTTCAAAAATATTTCCGGATATCCCAAAAGGTCATCCTTCACTGGGGCACATGATGATGAATTTTTCTGCCAACATGCTTGGACTTGATAATGCAGCAACACCATTCGGAATAAAAGCAATGGAAAGTTTGCAGGAATTAAATCCTGATAAAAACAGGGCGACTAATGCTCAAGTAATGTTTATGTGTCTTCATGCAGCCGGATTGACATTGATCCCTGTAGCAATTATTGCAGCAAGAGCTGCTGTCAAACCTCCATCGGCAAATCCAACAGATATTTTTGTTCCTTGTATGATCGCCACTTTTGTTGCTACAATGGCAGCAATGTTCATGGTTTCATTTAAACAAAAGATAAATATTTTTCAACCTGTTATTCTTGCATGGGTCGGTGGTATCTCAGCTATCATTGCAGCATTGGTTTGGTATCTTACTTCGCTAAGTTCAGATCGTCTGCAATTGGTTTCGGGTATTTTAGGTAATGGAATATTGTTACTCATTCTTTTTCTAATTATACTTGGAGCCATTTATAAAAAAATAAACATCTTTGATGCTTTTATTGAAGGAGCAAAAGGAGGATTTGAAACTGCTATTCGCATCATCCCGTATCTCGTCGGATTACTTGTTGCAATAAGCTTATTACGTAATAGCGGCACATTTGAGATCATCATTGATGGTATAAAAAATATTTTTGCGGCTTTGGGCACAGATACAAGATTTGTTGATGGTCTGCCTACAGCATTAATAAAACCATTAACGGGAAGCGGTGCAAGGGGAATGATGATCGATACAATGAATGCTTATGGAGCAGATTCGTTTGCCGGCAGGCTTGCCTGTGTTTTACAAGGCTCTTCTGATACTACCTTTTATGTGATCGCTGTTTACTTTGGAGCCGTGTCTGTAAAAAACACAAGGTATGCAGTAGGCATTATGTTACTTGCTGACCTGGTTGGCATCATTACTTCGATTCTACTTGCTTATATGTTCTTTGGGTAAATAAGAAAACCGTTCGGGTTCTATCCGAACGGTTAGCTTTTGTAATCGAGTTTATTTTGTTTATTACAACCTCGTTTACCCAAAAAACTTCTCTATGTTAACTTTTACAAACATTCTTACTATATTATTTTTTGAGGTATCCATAATATTCATCATCTGTTGCACAATCCCACCAAATAGGTATACACCAGATATTCGGATCAGTGGCATGTGGGTTTAACGCAAGTGTATTTATCGAGTTGTATTGTATTTCATATACTGGGGGTAAAGCCCAACGGCGCATCCAATATTTGACATCTGTTTTAGACGCACCCGTCAATTGAGCTGTGCCAGTAAATAATGGTCCCCTGTCATACCCGGGATAAATAACGCCATAACCACCAACATTACCTGCGCTAAAATTGAATCGACGCATATCGTTCCAGTTTTCTATGCTGCACCCCATGGCAACATATTTTTGCATCATAATATCTGACATTGTTAAATCGCCTGCACTCTGGGCAACTGCATTACTTGAAAGATAGGCAGTAATGTCACTTTGATTCATTGGCTTCATATCTGGATTTGTTGTACCATAGGTCCCTTGCCATTCGGTTAATTTAGCTTGCATCATATCCAAATGTGCCTGGATACCTGCCTTATACGCCGTGAAAGCATTGGCATTATCGCCTTTTCTCATATACACTTCCGCCTTGATAAAACACATTTCATGGTAGGTCAAAATCTCATAGTCCGAAACAGGACGAATTTGAAAGGAGCCCGTAGAACCAACAACGCCGGCAGTATATGCGGCTGCATTAACATACCAGTTAACATCCGTTGCAGGCTGAGCAGCATTGCCTGATGTGGCAAGTGCGTTACTGCGCATATTTACATAAATAGTATCACCGGCTAATACGTAATTAGTACTGTTTATGTACATGGAACCTGCGGGGTATGTTACGGTTACATCATTTCCACTAGTTGTGAATGTCTTTCCGGCTGCAGTTATAGCAGCAATAAAGGCGGTTCGGTCTGTTGCGTTGGCAATAGTATATTTAATATTCGTATTCGCAGTTGCATATGTTGGAGTTGTAATAGAAGTAGGGCTTCCTGCTTTTAACAAACGTGTTGCGGGACCATAAGAATCAACGCCTATAGAACGAGTCCAGGTATAAGAGTTTACTTTACCACTGGCATCAAGTTTAACATTCGACATGTAGGCAGGAACAATTTTGGTCATCCTGGGATCTGTTACTCCGGCATTTTTCATATTCGTCAACAAATTGTAATAAAACTGGGAAATTCGTTGATTGCTGCCAAACCCCGCATAATTCCAGTTCCCATTTGTTACAACAGGGTCGCCTATTAAATAGTCGGTTACGGTGCTGTTATTAAAGCTTGGCTCTATTATATTGTCGGCAATAGTCTGTGGACCCTGGGACAAGCAATATAAAATAGAATCCGCATTATATAGATCTGTTTTTTTTGATAGTTTAAGCATGTAGCGGGCTTTTAATCCCCAGCAAAATTTTATCCATTTGTTGATATTGCCTTTATTGATCAGATCGCCGGCAGAAAGTGGAGGTGCCCCGGTTTCCTGTGTTTTACTGAAAAGGCCGATAGCTTCATTCAATTTCGCCATACATCCGTTGAAAATGGTCTTACCATCATCAGGCTTAGGACTTGGATTCCCTGTTGCCGCCTCTGTGTAAGGCATTTCACCATAAACATCCAGCATTTGCATAAACCCTAATGCATGGAATACATTAGCCGCAGCCATATAATGATAGGCCCCCTGTTTCTGAGCGGTATTATACATATCAACCACATTGGAAGATGTTGCTACAAACCATGTTTGATAGGGCGTTGTCGAATTGGCGTTAGAGCATTGCCATGTTGTAGAAAATGTATTTTGAGCAGCAGCGATAGCATAAAAAACTCCAGCCTGGCATGCAGTACGAAAATTGGTAACTCCTGAGGAGTACATATAATAGTGTTCGATCCACGGTAACCGGTTTTGAACTAATACGCTTTGATTGTTCGGATTATTAGGATCTGTATTAATATCTAAATACTTTTTACATGAAGTTGAACCCAATACGAGTAGGCAACCTAATGTTATATATTTTAAACTCTTCATAGTTTATCTTTTTTGTATTAATTAAAAAGTAATATTTATCCCGAATGTGAAACTTGTTACTGCAGGCACTCCTAAATAATCAATACCTGTAGAACCAGAACCGCCGGTTCCTCCTGCTGCACTCACTTCAGGATCCATTCCTTTGTAGTTGGTCCATGTAAACAAATTGGTTCCTACTGCCATTGCTGAGATTCCTTTGATAACATTTTGATTCTTGAACAAACTTGTAAAATCATAAGTTAATGATAAAGAACGCAACTTTAACCAATTTACCGATGTAATGAAATAATAGGAATTGGCTGCGTAGTTTGCCCAATATCGCTGAATCATGTTCGTACCTGCGACTGTTGTGGTGCCAATGGTATAGGACTGACTTGCATTGTAGGTTTGTGTGAATTCAGCCCCTGTCACGCTGTTGACGCCAGTTACGGTCACTGACTGGCGATCGTTTTCCAATGTTAGTTTACTTAGACCGTTTGCGACCATTGCATACTCAGTACCGTTATACACATCTCCACCTTTGCGAATATCAAGAAGAAATGATAATACAAACTTTTTGTACCGGAAAGTATTATTAAACCCACCGATGAAATCGGGTTCACGATTACCTACAACCGGGTTGTTGGCGTTAACCTTATACAATCCTGTTGTGGGATCTATCTGGTAACGTCCGTTTGGTATTTCAACTCCTTTAGAATCTAATTCACGCAAATAAGGACTACCAGTCATACCAAGGAAAAAGCCGCCGTTGGGAATTGATGCTGCTTTTACTGTTCCGAACTGAGCATCCGTTGGGTAAAAATAAGCTACACCCGGAAGAAAAGTTCCCAATCTACCTTTATTATATGAGTAATTCAGCGTCGCATCCCATGCAAAATCTTTTTTTGATATTACTTTACCCGAAACAGCTATTTCCATACCCTTGTTAATAACTGAGCCGGTATTGAGGGAACTGAAAATAAACCCGCCGGATTGGGCTAGACGTGGTTGTGCAATTTGATTCTTAGTCTGGCTATTATAGTAAGTATAGTCCAAACTGATACGGCCCTTCAGGAATCTGAATTCACCACCAACTTCCCATGAAGTTTGAATTTCTGGTTTTATAATTGGATTACCGGCAGCCCATTGATTACCCACCGCGGTAAAACCTCCAATGATGTAAGGAGGATTTACATAAGTATTCGTAGCGTACACATTTGCATCTTTACCAACTTGGGCCCAGCTTGCTCTAACCTTACCGAAAGAAAGAATCGAGTTTCTCGATAACAATTCTGTAAAAATAAAAGAGCCGCTCACGGAAGGATAAAAATAAGACCAGTTCTCTGTAGGTAAAGTGGACGACCAGTCATTGCGTCCTGTTGCCGTAATGAATGCAATGTTCTTATAAGAAACGCCAACTTCTCCATAAGCGCCTACCAGTCGTTTTTGCGTTGTTCCATCAGTAAAAAACTTATTTGTAGTATTGATATTATTAAAACTGATTGTACCGGCTGTAATAAAGTTGTATCCCCAATGATTTTGAACACTCGTTTTCGTGTCTTCAGAAGTAGTACCCAACATCAGGTGTGTATCAAAATCTTTAAATTTTTTATGAAAATTACTCAATACAGTGGTGGTAAGGAAGGTATAGTCAAATAGGTCTTTGCTCAAACGTCCGTTTTGATATAACGGAGGCACGGCTGAACCCGGAGCTATATAAGTATAATCACTGGTAGTGTACTGGTCATAACCCAAACGTGCCGTTACATCCCACCAACTGGTTATTTTATAATTGGCGCTAATACCTCCCGTGATACGCTTGGTCTTTGATGTTAATTCATCCTGATTGATAATCCAATATGGATTATCCCTATCGTTTTCCAAAGCCAACGTTCCAGCAAATGGGCGATATTGTGTCCCATCCGGGTTTATATAATTTTTCATATCGAGAGTTTGTGGCCAGCTGTATGTAGCTCCCATTGTTCCATTACCACCACCGCCGTACAAGCCAGCAGTAGTTAACGTTCTGTCGATATCGGCAATAGAGTAGGCAACATTTGCATTCAAAGTAAGGCGCCCATATTTTTGTTCGCCGTTAAAACGAAAAGTAGTCTTATCATAACCTGTTTTTGGAACAATACCTGTTTGCTTAAAGTTTGATCCTGATAAATAAAAAGAGCCGTTGTTTGTACCGCCGGATACGTTTATGTTATTATCATATATAACACCGTTTTGAAAAAATTCGCCGATATTGTCATATATCGGATCCGAAGCTGTAAGTTTTTGTCCCCATGAATCATACGAATTCAGATCGCTAAAAACACCGTTAGTTGCATAAGAACCTCTGCCAAACATCGTTTGAGCCTCTGGCAACTTATTAGCCCAGGATGTGCTTACTTTACTATTGAAATTTACTGTTACTGCACCTGCAGCACCTTTCTTAGTGGTAATAATAACAACGCCGTCAGCAGCCCGTGACCCATACAAGGCTGCAGCCGCAGCGCCTTTCAACACTGACAAAGACTCTACATCTTCCGGGTTAACATCCATGATACGATTTGAGTAAGTTGTATTGCTGCGAGACAAACCATCAGTACCTGTATTACCGGGAACCGTTGTTGAGTTGTCGTATATGATTCCATCAACAACAAATAACGGTTGGTTTTGCCTGCTCTCCGAGGTCGAGTTACCGCCACGAATAGTTATAGATGCTCCTGCACCTGCTGAACCGCTGAATTGCGTAATGTTTACACCAGGAACCTTACCAGCCAAAGAATTAATGACATTGGTATTTTTATTTTTCATCAATTCCTGTGCACTCAAGTCAGTAACCGCGTACCCTAATGCCTTTCGTTCCTTTTTAATACCTAACGCAGTTACAACGACCTCTCCTAACTGTGTTTGCAGACTGGTAAGCGAAACTTCCAAACTACTGGAATTACCAATTGTTGTTTCATAAATCGTGTAACCAACATAACTGAACTGTAAAATCTGTCCTTTGGAAGCTATAATAGAAAAATTTCCATTAGCATCTGTTTGCGTCGCAACGTTCTTACCTTTTACAGTAACAGAAACTCCAGTCATTGGCTTATTGTCCACATTTGACATCACACGTCCTGTAATTGTTCTTTCCTGAGCAAGACAAGGGAAAGAGAGAAGCAGGCCGATGCTTAGACATGATAGGTAAAGCAATTTTCTCATAGCTGTTCTTTTTTTATTAAGTAAATATATATTTCAACTAACGATAACTCCGGCTATTCGCTTGTTGTCATTTTGCGATACTAATTTTCCTGAAATCTTTTTTTCCGGTACTACTAAGAAAGTGGGAATGATTAATAGACATCGTTGAGTTAATTTCATAGCAGAAGTTTGGAAAATTGAAGTTAGGAAAAAAAGCGAATTACCAAAGATAATTACCTGCAATTTACCGCAAAACAAAAACGCAATTCAAGCATAAGACAAAATAAAATTCGGAAGTGCTGCAAGCATTCTGATTAACATTAATACTTATAGCTATTATTACAGCAAGAGCAGCGATAAAAGTTCCACGATTAATATTGCAGAAAGGTAACCTTGCCATCCATTGAAGTAACTATCACTTTATTTTTAGCAACGGGAATAATATTTGTTATAAGTGCATTCGAAATTTTATGCCTCCATAATATGGAGCCATCGGTGCGATTAACGGCAACAACAACACCAGAATTGGATGGCACATAAATAATGTTTTGAAATTCTACAATTGCAGTGGGAGCTATTTCATAATTTAAAGCTGTGTTTGATCTCCAGGTAATTTTCATACCGGTGTCTAATGTTGAGATGCCAATTAATTCTCCCTGCATGGTTTTTGAATAGATCAATGTGCTGTCTTTAGATAAGCCCATTGATTCTCTTACTTTATTATCCGGATCATTTTTTCTCCAGATCACATTTCCGGTTTCAGCATCAAAAACTGTCATATAGCGGTCTGGCGCAACAATAAAAATTTTTCCACCAGTCGCTACAGGATAGCAGGCTGCGGGTGAATACATACGATTAGAAGAACCATTATTCCATTTCCATGTTAATGAGCCAGTTTCTGCATCCAATGCATAAAATTCGGTTCCCCAACTTCCGAAATAAATTTTATTATTATTAAATAGGGGAGTGGTTACTACAAATCCTTTGACACCATCAAAATCCCATTTTAAATTTCCAGTGTGTAAATCTAATGCTCTGAAATGGCCTTCTGAAGAACCGATATAAACCGTTTTATTTTTTATGATCGCATTTGCAACGATCGGTTTTTGTGTTTCAAATTTCCATTTCAGTTTACCTGTCAGTGCGTTGAGGCAATAAATATTATTATCAGTAGAAGCTACTACAACTAAATTATCTTCGGCTACAGGTGTTGAATAAATTTTCCCTTTGGTGGTAAATGACCAGGTCTTTTTCCCGTTCTTTAAATTCAAAGCATAAATTGATCCGTTTGAATTACTGACAATAACAAGATCGTTAACGATAGTAGCTCCGGAACCGATATCGCTGTTATCATTAAATTGCCAGGTTGTTTTTACATTTTTATACGTTGTATTGATCGTATAAGAAGGCCTGAAATAATGAGTGGTATCAGAAGCGAAATCGTGCTTGTATAATTTTGCTTCCGTCCATTTTTTTTGTTCATTAGTTACAGGATTGCGTTCTTCATAAGTAACGACACCATCTTTTAGTGTAACAATATTATAACCGCCAACAGGATTTTTTGCTCTTAAGTTTGATCTTCCCATAATACCGGGAATACCTTCAAAATTTAGTAAATGATTTGAATGCCCATGCCCGCATATTATCAATTGAGTATTTCTTTTTTTAAGGATGTCTATTACTTCAAACCAGTTATTTAATTGTGAATCTATTGGATAATGATTTACAAAAATGACAGGAGTGTTTTTATCTTTTAAATTATATAGCGAAGAGTCAAGCCATAGAATATTTTCCCTGGAAACCTGGCCCGGACTCATTCGCATGTTAGGGCCGCAAACAGTGCCGAGAAATAAATATCCGCCATACATGAACTTAAAAGTTTCTGATCCAAATATTTTTTTAAAACTATTGGTACCGCTTTCAGACCAATTGGAATCGTGATTGCCGGGAATAATATACCATGGTTTGTTGAGGCTATCCAGTATTTGTTTTGCCACCCGTAATTCTGCATCAGATCCAAAGTCAGTGATATCACCTGAAATGATCACGAACTTTATTGTTGAATCATTGTTGATGCTTTGTACAGTCCGTCTTAGATCTTCTTCTGCGTTATTGCTTCCTATATGTGTATCTGATATATGTGCAAATTTGAATTCTGTTTGAGCAAAGGAAAATGATTTTGCGAGGGTAAGCAGAATTAATAAAGTGATTTTCTTTGTCATTTCTTTGAATCGATTAAAATAAAAGAGGCTGTCTATTTATGAGACAGCCTCTTAACAAATATTGTTGTTTCAATAAAAAGAATAAATAAGTTTTTACCAGCCCTTCGTCTGTGTAAGCTTAAATCCTTTTTCTTCATATTGAGTTATCTGAGATTGCCCGACCGGAGACAAGTATGCCTTGTCGGCAATGGCATTTCTGTTTTTAGCGTTTTCAACCACCCAAAAGCCAATCATCGAGCTTGCATTGGTTCCATTCCATGTTACGATGGTGCCATCTGCTTTTTTAACCTTTACATTACCAGCAGTAGCACTAGCAGCAGTTAGATAACTGCTTGGTAATTCCGTCTGAACATTTACCCATGGCCCAAGAAAATAATCTGGGTTGGTGCTGAAATCCATATTGCTAAGTTTCTTCCATCTTTTTAAATCTAACAACCTGGTGTGCTCAAATACAAATTCCATTCTCCTTTCGCGACGTATCTCCCAGATCAAATCTGGTACATCTGCATCTTTTGTTGGGTCAACGGGAACTGCCGCAAGAAGTAAAGGAGCTGTTTTAACTACACCTTTCGCAATAGCAGCGGCATCTAATGGGCGATTACGAATAGCATTGATAGATTTATCCAGGTCAGACTGGGTAACCGCTGGGCCACCCATGTATTGTGCCAGTACAGCTTTAGCTTCTATCCAATTCAATACAACTTCTGCCAGTCGCAATATAGGAGCATCACTTGTATTGGTAGAACTTCCCCATGCAGGAGGATATGGTTTTCCAATATAAGTTATCGCTTCTCTTGATGCGAACTTATATCCATATAAGAGTGTAGTTGATGAAGTATTAGCTTTATCTATAAATGATGCTTCAAAACGGGGGTCCCGTGTTTTCACCAGGTCGGCAATTGCAAATGAACTCGCATTAGGCACTGCTGAATTTTGCCATGCTTTACCATCATTTGCTATAAAAGATTTAATTAATACGAGGTTGGGATCTACAGTCACCGTTTCAGTTCCATTAGAATAAGAACCGATAGCATGTGTTATACCCAAAGCAGCATCATATACTCTATAAAGAAGTACTTCAGGATGCCCCGCCAGGCTCTCGGATGAAAATATAGATTTGAAATCTTTAGTAAAGTTGAATTTATTGCTGTTTATTACAACCGCTGCAGCTTCTACCGCAAACTCCAAATATTTTTTTGCTCTTGCCGCATCTAAACCATGATAATGTTGAAATGTTCCCTCAAATAGCATAAACCGGGAAATAAAACCAGCAGCAATATATTTGTTTAAATAAAGTGCATTAGCGTCATTTTCTCTAATATTTGCAAGCACATATTTGAAATCATCATACACCTTATCCATTACAATGCCCCTGTTATCCCTGTCCTTATATAAAGTGGGCAGATCAGTATTCTCGACTACTTTGTCAAAATAGGGAACATCTCCAAACACGCTAACTAAACGAGAATATTCAAATCCTCTGAAAAATTTTCCAACTGCTGTCCAATGTCTAAATGCCTCATCGGTAAGATTAGGCTTTGCTATGTTCTCGAGACGGTCTATTAGAATATTTGATTTTCGCACCCATGCAAAGTCCCAGGTAGGACCTGCATATTTGGTCAGCCAGGCGGCTGTTTCCGAGGTCGAGCCTAATGAAGTGGGAACAGTTTCGTCAAAACTTATCTGAACATTTTTGCCGGTTAAATCGTCGCTGAAAGTATATCCTCTTACGGGAGCATAATCAACTCCAAAGGCTGTATTGAAACCCGTAAAATAATTAGGATAAAATGCATTTGCATACAAGCGGATGTCGTCTTCATTTCGCCAGTATGTATTTTCACCATCAATAATACTTGTTAAAGGCGGCCTGTCCAATACATCCTTTTTACAAGAAAGGAAAAATAAACATGCTGCTATGCTATAGAGGTATTTTAAATATTTCATCTTTATAGTTTTTTAAAAAGTCAATTGTAAACCGAATGATGCGCTTTTAAAAGCCGGGATACCAGTTCCGGTACGACCCAAATTATAACCAGTAGTATTCCACATGGAATAACCATTGATACTTTCCGGATCGATCGGCAGATCTCCTAATTTATCCCAGGTTATAAAGTTTTCTATACCCGCATATATTCTAAATGAACTGATCCATGCTTTCTTAACTAGAGATTGCGGCAATGTGTAACCAATAGTAAGGTTCTTCAAACGCAGATAAGCCATATTCAACAAGTATCTATCCTGGACTTGCAAATTATTAGTTGTGGCGCTGCCTGCATTATTATATGCAGCCGGATAAAATGCTCCCGTATTGTCAGGAGTCCAATAATTACTTGCGATTGCTTCAGGCATTGCTCCGTCATTAGCATTGTATCCCGGAAGGGCAAGAAACCCATCCCCCCATATCTTACGGCTTGCGACTCCCTGGAAAAAGGCGCTGATGTCAAAACCCTTAAAGTCAGCTCCAATTCTGAACCCATACTCATAACGAGGGAGAGAGTTTCCAATCACTTCAAGGTCTCCATGATCTGCCAATGTTCCTTTTCCATTATTTATTTCGCCATCGCCATTTATATCCAGGAATTTAACATCGCCAGGGCCAAACAGGAAGTTCGCTGAATTTTGTACAAAAGGCTGGTACACTGGTTTTTTCCCGTCGGCGCCAGGTTTTAATTTATTAACCGTTGGTCCCGTAGCAACACCATTATTGTCGGTTTTGCCATATAAGGCACTTTCAGCAGGTGATAATTTGATTGATTTAGGTTTTCCATTTGCATCCAGTTCGAAATCACTAGCCTGGTATAACCTATCTGTACGATAACCCCATATTTCACCGATGTCTTTGCCATTATAGTTACCGGTAACCTGCGTACCCGAGCCATATGATTCTAAAATGCTTCTTGCATCAGAAATGTTTCCTCTTAAATTAATGCCTAAACCATTTTTGAATCTATGGTTATATTCAACTGTTAATTCCCAACCTCTCGTTTGTAGGGCACCATAATTTCCCAGTGGGGCACCGACTCCAAAAGTTAAAGGAATGCCTTCTTGCGGCACGATCATGTTCTCTGTTGTTCTATCAAAAAGATCAAATGTAACATTGACCTTGCTTTTGAATAATCCAATATCAACTCCAATATTTTTGGTTACAACATCCTGCCATTTAATATCTGCGTCGATCGCAGCAGGTGAACCCACGAAAAATACCCTTTGACCATTGGCTCCTATCCAGGTCGACTGGCCGTTTGGCATAACTGGCAGATATAAATTATTTGGTACACTTTGATCGCCAATTGAACCCCATGATGCTCTGAATTTAAGACTGCTGAGTGTCGGTTTTGTCCACTCCATAAACTTTTCTTCACTTGCTACCCAACCAGCAGAAACAGAAGGAAACCATCTCCACCATAAATCTGGTGTGAATTTGGAAGAACCATCATAACGTAAGTTTCCTTCTACCAGGTATTTATTTTTAAAAGCATAATTGACACGGCCAAAATATCCTAACTGAGCTTCCCATGATTTACCCCCGGAGACGGTTTGAGTGCCGGTACCAAAAGGAAATTGGGGATTATATATGTCTAATAGATTAGTTATTTGAGATGTTTGGAATTCAGTACTACCGGTGACACGATTAACACCCAGAATAAATTTGAATGCATTATTTCCATTTAAATTCCACGCATAGGTTGTATAAGCATTTATTGTATGACTATAAAAGTTTGTTGCTGTCCGTGCAAAATGATCAGGGTTTGCTCCCAATCCCGTATATGTTGATTTTGAAAGGTCAAAAGCTGCTATTGCTCCGGGAGTAGTACTGGCGACCACCTGTCCTTCATTATTTACATAAATCCTGTTGCCATTGGCATCGAGCCGGGGTACTGCTGCCGACCAGGAATCTCTCATTGTGTATCTTGTTCCTGGTCTTTTCCACAATTCTTCCTGGTTCGAATATGTATAATCGAATTCCACATTCCAGTTATTAGTAATATTAACAGTTGATCCTAGACTAAAATTTGAATAATTCTGTAAAATGTTAGCGGTGTTTGCTGCAGCTGCTTCACCGGCTGGGCTTCGAATTGGATCTCCGTTTTCATCGTTACCAAAAGGATATAACGAACTCCATCTATACAAGTAAAGCCAGGGATCTGCGGTCGTTGAATTGGTGATGTATGCATACTCTTTATTTCTTTTTGAGAGTAACGCACCTGCACGCACAGTAACGTATTTGTTAATTTCACTGGATATTTTTAGTGAGGCATTGTACCGTGTGAACCTGTCTACCTTTGCAGGTTTCATCATTCCGCTTTGGTCTAATAAACCAAGACCGAGATTATAAGAAGTTTTTCCTGATGTAAGACCGACAGACAGATTGTGCTGTTGGGTAGGTGCCCACTCCTCGACCATGATGTCGTAGGGGTTATAGGTTCTGACTCCCATTTTAGAGCCAGCTGAATTTACAAACCAATCTCTTCCAAAAACAGTGGGATCATTTGGCCCGACCGTACCGCCATATTTTTGTTTCCATTCTACTGCTTTATTATAACTAGCCCTGTCTACCAAATAAAATGCTCCTACTGGGGTAGTGGTACCAATTCTTTCATTAGCATCGATTGTATACTTTAAACCATTGACATCAGCAAGCTGGAGATCTTTCCAAACATTTTGCCATGAAAAATTGTTGGAATAAGTTACTTGCGGCTTGCCTGTTCCGGATCCCTTTTTTGTAGTGATCAAAATAACACCAAAAGAGGCTTTAGAGCCGTAGTTTGAAGCAGAAGCTGCGTCTTTTAAAACGGTAATAGAAGCAATATCATTAGGGTTCACTAGCTGTATACTAGGTATTTCAACATTGTCCAATAATATGAGTGGAGAACTTCCTCCTTGTAATGAACCTATCTGTCCTCTTATCTTAATGATAGGATCAGATCCTATTTCTCCGCTGGGAATAACTACACTAAGGCCAGTTGCTGTACCCTGCAGCCCTCTTCCAACATCTGCTATCGGTCTGCTTCCTAATGTTTTCTTAACATCAATTGTAGAAATAGATCCTGTCAGATTTTTTCTTCGTTGGGTACCATAACCTACAACAACGACCTCTTGTTCGACTTTTTCATCCGAAGCCATTACGATATCATATGTACTGGAACTATTTACTTTTTGTTGTTTAGAAACAAATCCTATTCCTGTAAATTCAAGTACTTCTCCTGTGCTGGCAGTAATTGAAAAATTTCCATTGGCATCCGTCATCGTGCCTCTGTCAGTTCCAACTACTTTTACAGATGTACTTGGTACCGGAATATTGTCTTTAGCAGACTTTACAGTACCAGTTATGGTTCGTTGCTGTGCCATTCCTATTATTGGCAGCAACATCACAAGCGGTATCAAAAACACGAGTGATGTAATTTTTCTTCTCATCATGTTTGGTTTTTAAATTTAGTAAGCAGTTAAAAAAAATTTATTTTGTTTATTTAAAGATCTGATATAACATAAGGCTTGTGCATAGGATCATCTTTCCTTTAAAAGAAAGATCAGTATTACTCCCACTTTTTGAATTGAGGTTTAACGTGTGGGTTTTTAAAAAAGATCCAGCTATAACAATAGATAAGGATTGGTTTGTATTTGTCAGCTCTTGTAGAACAGAGCCTATGGACATGATAAAAGATGATACAATTAGGAATATTCCTCTAATTGTCTGCATGAGCAATAGTTTTGTGAAAATGAAGTTAAGGAAAAAAATGAATGACAAACGATTATTTCCTGCATTTTACCGCACAAAAAAAACGCAACTCAGCAAAAGACAAAATAAAACCCGGAATTGCTGCAAGCTTTCGGGTTTTAAAAATAAGATATGTATGAATATTATTCTGAAACAGTTTGAACTTGGGATTTGCCAAAAGTAAATCGAATGGAGAACCCAACTGCGGCGGGTTCAAAATTGATATTGTCAATAATATTTAATTCAGGCTTCCAGTCAAGTGAAAGGTTTAAAGGAAGATTGGCGAATTTATAATCGAGACCAATAATTCCTTGCGCACCCATCAATGCACGGTCGGTATTCGTTTTATCTGAATCAAAACCGAGATAGGCACCCGCACCATAGAACCATTTCAATCCTTCTGTTGAAGGCATTGCATTATGGATCTCGAATAATCCACCGATAGCGGCCTTTTTATCAAAAGTAAAAAGCCCTTCAATGGCGAGTTTAGGATTCATGAAATGCTTAAAGCTTACCGAATTATTTATAGCCGGACCGTTACTGCTAAGCCTGATACCAAGAGCTGTTTTATAATCCTGAGCTTTTAATTGAGAGGCGGAAAATAAGATCGCTACAATAAAAAATGGGAGTGATTTTTTCATGGCGGGAATGTTTTCTCATGGTTTAACGAAAAGGGTGCCAGATAAGTTTAAAAGAAATGCAAAAGTTTGGTGGTGAGAGGTGAGTTGTGAATGGGAGAGGCTGTGCTTACTCACAAGTCACCATTAACAATTCACATATCTTACTCGAACAATTCATACTTTGTCTTCGGTCTTTCCGCATCCCGCCATTTGAAATTTTGAAGTTGCATTTCTTTTGGAGTTTTTTGTCTCATCGGCCAGATGGTTCCTTTCACAGCAGTGCGGAAAACAACACGCTGAAGTTCTTTTTCTTTGAAATAAACATCCATCAATTCAGCATTTGACTGGTTGATGCCGGTAAATGCGCTGTCCTCATCTTGTATATAATAAACACATTCAGCCGAACCTTTTGCCCGAACGGAATCAATAACCCCATCAATAAAATACGCATCCATGCGAGTTGATTGTACCTGGTTGAATATATCGGGTTTTACAATGCTTGCTAAAAAACTATTTTTAAATATCTGCATCCTGTCTGCTTTTTTATTTTTAGTAAAAAGCAAAATGGTATCACCTGTTATTTGGTTCTCTTTTGACCAAACAACTGGGTCCTGGTACAATCTAAATACAGAATCCTTAAATGAATAAAACATACTGTCACAAACTGCCTGCAATGAATCTGAAAAAATTCTTACATGCCTGAATGCTTCAAAATACCTGTTAGTGCTGTCCTTTGTTTTAGTGTCAATAATTTTTACTTCTTTCAATGTATCTTTTTTTGCAACCGAATCTTTTGATCCATACAAATCAGTGAGACGGGCAGAAAATAGAGTGTCTGCAGCTATAAAAATGGAATCCTGTTCCTGCTCGACGATCATTAGTGGTTTTGCAAAAGCAAGAAATGATTCATTCTTTTTGTTATAGAAAATTGTATCGGCGATCACAGTTGTTTTATTTGCGGTGTCCACAATTATTCCTCTTCCGAATATCTGCGTAATACCCGTGCTGTCATCGCTTTTGATCGTTTGACCTGTTACCTGGATGTCTTTATCTGTGATGATCGGGTTTTGTCCAAATTCAGCTTTGCCGGTTCTTTTATCATAAAAGCCTTCCCTTGTTTTAATGGTTCTGTTGGTACTATCCTTCACAAGTGTTTCTGCAATAAATCTTACTATTTCTGTTCCGGTATTATATAATAATGAATCAGATTGAAGATCATAAGATGGATCTTTCAGCTTTACATTCTTTTTGAAATAAACATCTTTTATATCTGCATAGTAATATCCTTCATCGCTTGTAAGAGTTGTTTTCCCATTTACTACCTTACCGCCATTTCGATAAATACCAACCTTAGTATTCATATCATATTCTAATGTTGGCGTTGTAAGTACACCTTTGCCATCAGTTAATTTGACATTGCCATCTAAATAAGCAATTTTTCTGTCAGTGAGGTAACGAAGATGATCTGAGTATACATGCGCCGTATCAGAATCATTGATGTGCACATTTCCAAATGCCTCG
>JBIOVR010000099.1:0-4399 GCA_044867875.1 Chitinophagaceae bacterium | reverse complement strand
TGTCAACTTTGCGCAATAACATGTGAAGGTATTGCTGAAGCAATTGAAATGGTAAAAGTCAATGAAAAATGGAAACAAAATAAAAAGAGTATAATGCCACAAATTGATTATGGAAAATGTGTATTTTGTGGACTGTGTGTTGATGCATGTCCATTCTATGCATTGTATATGACTAATGATTTTGAATTATCATCATTTACTAAAGAACATTTGATATATACACCCGCACAATTAGCAGTCAAGCCAAAGTATGATGGAACAGTAGAAGTAAAGATTGATGAACGAGGAGCTTCTCATGGCTGATGCCGGTTTCATAGGTTTATCTATTTTAACAGTAGGATCTGCAATATTTGCTTTAGAAAGTCGAGAAATTATTTATGGTGCAATTGCTTTAGCTATTTCTATGCTTGGCATCGCTGGTTTTTTTATATTACTAGATTCTCCTTTTGTTGCGATGTTCCAAATCGCTGTGTACGTTGGGGCAGTTGCTGTTTTGGTAATCTTTATTGTAATGTTAGTGAGAACGGAGGCTCTCTTTTCAGCTAATGAGGATAAGGGAAGAAGAATTGCTGGTTTAATATTTTCATTATTGATGATGGTAGGTATCGGAGTTCTTCTTTTTAGTTCGTTGTTTTCACAGGCTGAATTCAGTCCTGTCATGGACAAGATAGTTAATAAAATTGGTAATGAGATGTTAACCTATTATTCTCCAGTATTTATTCTACTCGCTCTCACGTTAGCAGGCGCAATTATAGGAGCCTTATCATTGGCAAGAAGGGAGGACAGTGATCAGCACTCGGAGACATCCTCTCCAAGTCCACATTTTGAAAAGTTATATCTGGATACAAAAAATGAGGAGAAGGAGCAAGTATAAAGATTGACTGAATTAATTAACTTTGTTACTGTTTCATTGATTCTAGTCGGCATAGGAATTTACGGTCTTATTGTTAAGCGTAATGCAATAAGAATGATCTTTGCAATAGAAATTATTGCAAATGCTGCAAACCTTAATCTGATCGCCTTTTCACGATATTTAGGAGATATACAAGGACAGATTTTTGCCCTATTTGCAATTGCAATCGCCGCTGCTGAGGTTGCTGTTGGGCTTGCTATTATAATTATTGCTTATAGGCTCTACAAAGATATTGACGTCACCCAATACAAATATTTGCGAGGTTAGCGATATGATAATTTTTAATAAATTATACAAAGGAGAAAAAACTTATGGCTTCTGAATCTGGTTTATTAATGGCATCTGTATTTTTACCTTTGTTACTAGCACCATTATCTTATTTTTTTGGAAAAAAAAGAGGATCAAACTTTGTAACTTGGTTTTCGTTTGGTACATTAGTTCTATCCACCATTTTATTGATCATACCAATACTGAGTATCTCAAAAGAAAATCCTTTTTATGAAGAATCGTATGTCTGGAGCCAATTTGGCAATTTCGGATTGAAACTTGATGGGTTCAGCATCACTTTTGCTGTAACCATATATGTCTTATCAGCTCTAATTGCAGTATTTTCAAGAGACTATATGGTGAGAAAAATTGCTGGACATTTTGATAATCTAGAGACGGCCAGCTCTTTTCCTATCAATAACGATAACAATAATACTAATTCTCAAGAGGAAAAACTAGATAATAGTAATATTTCTTCTGGTGGTAAGCGACAACTTGAGAGCCTGTACCGGATTGAACCATCAGATAAACAACACATAGACACTCAAATCGGATTGTATTTTGCTCTTTTTCTTACCTTTAGTATGGGAATGGTGGGGACTGTTCTATCAACAAATCTTATTGAATTTTATGTCTTTTTTGAATTAATGCTCGTTCCCGCCTTCTTTCTAGTAGCTCTGTATGGTTATTCTTCCAGAAAGAGAGTTTCCCTTATGTTCTTTTTTTGGACACATGTAGGGGCCGTTCTTTTATTATTGGGTATGCTTGCAATGGGTTTATTTGCAGGAGGTTTCGATTTTGAGACGATCAAATCCAATGTATCAAAAATTCCGTCAGAATGGATGACACTTATTGTATTTGCTGTTGTAATTGGTATTGCAGTAAAGTTAGGCGCTTTTATTCTACACATATGGATTCCCCATACTTATGCTGAATCTCCTACGCCAATTTCCGCCCTCATTGCCGGTCCTATGAGTGCTATAGGTGTTTATGCACTATTAAGAATTTGGATAGATCTTTTATCTATATCCTATTCTGATTATAGTATTTACATAAATTTTTGGGGAGTTATAACTATGATTTATGGAGGCGCCATGGCTTTGATGCAAGATGATATTAAAAAGTTATTAGCGTATTCAAGCATAAGCCATATGGGTTACATAATTTTCGGTTTGGGAAGTCAAAGTATTTTAGGTATAACAGGTAGCGCCTTAATGTGGATTCCTCATGCACTAGGGGAGACAATACTTTTTTTGATGGCCGGCTCCTTAATAATGCAAACCGGCACTAGAAGTATGTCCAAATTGGGAGGAATTGCAAGAAAAATGCCTTATACAGGTACATTTGCAATGATCGCGGTACTAACAATGATCGGGGTACCTCCAACCACCGGTTTTATGGCTGAATGGATAATGTTCACAGGTGCCTTACAAACGGGAACTGAAAATATGGATTCTTTTAGAGTTGTTTTGTTTTCATTTGCTATTCTCACCACTATATTAACCTCTTCTTATTTATTGGTGATGTATAAAAAAATATTCTTTGGAAAAATTTCATCTCACTTTGAAAAATTGCGAGATGTTAACAAATACGCTATAATTCCAATGGCATTTATGGCAGGTTTATCCCTATTCTTGGGAGTTTATCCTGATCCGATTATTAATCCTATAATTGCATATTCAGAAGGAATTTTTTCAGATTCTTCCGAAATTGTTTCTCTGCCAATAGTTCCTGATTCCAATACGAGGGTTATACCTGCAGGAATTGTTCTCCAAGGTCAATTTGGAAGCTTTCCAGACGAAGAAAGTTATCTTCATCAGTTACAAGATGTTAAAAATATAGAAATTAAGGGGAGTACGTGAAATTAAAAATGGTTGAATCAGTTGGGTTTGAAGGAATTGCTGTAAATGTTTGGCTGGTCTGGATGGTGCCGTTTATAGGTGCAGCATTAATACCAGTCCTAGCTAAAAAAAGTAAAAGATTTGCGAATATTAGTGCTGTTGGATTTGCAATAATCAGTGCTCTTTTTGCCGCTACACTTATTCCGTTAGTTACCGCTGGAAGTGAAATTCATAGTCAAATTCCTTGGATATCTGCGTTAAATATCAAAGCTGGGATTTTGGCAGACCCCCTTAGTATTATTATGGCAAATCTTGTTGCATGGATATCATCATTAATTATTATATACTCAGTTGGTTATATGCATGGAGATAGAGATTTAGTAAGATATTGGTTTCTCATGTTGTTTTTTATAGGTTCGATGCAATTGATTGTTCTGTCTGATAATCTCTTGATGGTATTTTTTGGCTGGGAAGGTGTTGGTTTTGCATCCTATGCATTGATAGGATTTTGGTATGCAGATAGAAAGAGAGATTATGTAGGCAGAGAAGGTCATATAGTTAAAGGTATTCCAATGTGGGCATCTCCTACACATGCAGGAATAAAGGCATTCTTAATGACACGAGCAGGCGATGTTATGATGCTTTCTGGTATGTTTTTGATTTTTATGTATGCGGGGACATTTGGTTTTAAAGAACTCTTAGCTGATCAAACCTGGGCTCATACTATGATGGAACAACACCTTCTGGTCCCTGCCGCTATTCTTCTCTTTGGGGGAGCGATAGGAAAGTCAGCTCAATTTCCCTTGAATGAATGGTTATTAGAAGCAATGACTGGACCTACACCAGTTTCTGCATTAATACATGCAGCTACAATGGTAAAGGCTGGTGTTTTTCTTGTTGCTAGAATTGGACCATTATTTTTTGCCTTGGCAGCTTTCGATGCTGCGGCTTTCTTTGAGGTAGTTGCATGGGTAGGGGCAATAACTGCATTTCTCCTTGCGACCCAAGCCATTGTTAACCCTGAAATCAAAAAGGTGTTAGCATATTCCACAGGCTCACAAATTGGTTATATGATGATGGCATTGGGAATAGCAGGCCTTTCTACACAATTCGTTGATGGTTATACTGCAGGATTTTTCCATCTCATGAGTCATGCGATGTTTAAAGCATCATTGTTTATGGCAGCAGGTGCGATCTTACATGTAGTTGGCTCAAGATTTATGACTGATATGGGCGGTTTAAGGAAAAATATGAATAAAACATTTATTTTTATGTTACTTTCGGGACTTTCATTAGCAAGTGCTCCTTTAATAACTTCTGGCTTTTGGAGTAAGGATGCGATTTTTGCCGCTCTTTTAGAATCAGGAACAACTACCGG
>JBIOVR010000098.1:0-34019 GCA_044867875.1 Chitinophagaceae bacterium | reverse complement strand
TTGATACACGAAGCGGGATAAATTCTTTCTGATTAGTAGTTTTTAAGTAGAGTAGTAAACATTACTTTCTGTTTCTACAGGGGTAATATTTTTCACGCAGGTTTGTTTCGTTGCCTCCTGTTTCCACAGGAGGTATTTTTTTATGTAGTTGAGTAAGACCAAATTTTGTTTAAGCTTATTAAGAAATAGTTTGGTTTTCCTTAATCAAAAAACAACTATATGTTATCTATCACTTAGTTTGTCATCCAAAATTCATAACACTGATTCACAACGAAAAGTTGGATTTTGTGCTGTTCGCAAATTAGCAAACCAAATGAGTCAGCTAACATCATGACTAAAGTATTCGAAGCCATTAACCATTAAACCTTTTTTTATATCGCCATCAATTACCTCCTGTTTTCGCAGGAGGTAATTTTTTGTGTCTGCTATTATGACGATAAAGTTTGTTGTTCGATCCCTCCAATAAAATTCATGCTCACAATTAGCAAGTTGGTCATCTGAAATTTGGATTCTGTTTAATAGTCAAATTTTACCCCGAAGAGCGATCTATCTTAACATCCTGAAAGAAAAAAATAATCGATCTCATAACCATACCAAGTCCTGTTTAAATTCTGATGTAATTGGTTAGTGTTGGTAAGCCTCCTGTTTTTACAGGAGGTTTCTTTTTTAACTTAGTTAAGATTTTAATTAGTTTTGTATCATGCTTCCCGATTATCCTCACAAATTATTTACTGACAAACGCAATCACTTCGAATTGCTGATGGAGACACTAGCCATGCAAGCTGACCTTGTTGAATAGACTTGTTGTTGCTGAAGAGTGCGACGCAAGGAACGATGATCAGAAAATCTATTGCTGACAACAAAAAAATAATCATGGCAAATACTACGGCTTCAGATAAAAAACAAAATGTTCAAACCGATTTTCTTCCATTACAGGGAACTGACTATGTTGAATTCTATGTTGGCAATGCAAAACAGGCAGCTCATTATTATATGAGTGCTTTTGGTTTCCAGGCATTGGCTTATGCCGGGCCTGAAACTGGTATTAAAGACCGGGCCAGTTATGCTGTTAGGCAAAATAAATTAACACTCGTACTTACTACACCGATCAGGGCTAATAACGAAATAGCAGATCATATTTATAAACATGGTGATGGAGTGAAAGCATTAGCGTTGCGTGTGGATGATGCAACAAGTGCATGGGAAGAAACAACAAAACGTGGCGCCAGGTCTTATATGCAGCCAGAAAAATTTACAGACGCAGATGGAGAAGTGGTGATCAGTGGCATTAATACCTATGGCGATACTGTTCATTTGTTTATTGAAAGAAAAAATTATAATGGCCAGTTCATGCCCGGTTATCGTGAATGGAACAATCCTTACTACCAACCAACAGATACCGGTTTATTATATGTTGACCATTGTGTAGGTAATGTTGGCTGGAATCAAATGGATCCATGGGTGAAATTTTACCAGGATGTAATGGGCTTCAGAAATATCCTGACGTTTGACGATAAAGATATTTCTACTGAGTATTCGGCGCTGATGAGTAAAGTGATGAGTAATGGAAACGGCTTTGTAAAATTTCCTATCAATGAACCGGCAGAAGGAAAAAAGAAAAGCCAGGTGGAAGAATATCTTGAATTCTATGATGGCGAAGGAGTGCAGCATGTGGCAATGGCGACGAATGATATTGTTCAGACCGTTACTGAGCTAAGAAACCGCGGTGTAGAGTTTTTAAGAGTACCGAATTCCTATTACGATGACCTGACCGAAAGGGTGGGACATATTGATGAAGACCTGGAACCTTTGAAAGAGTTAGGTATTCTTGTTGACCGGGATAATGAGGGGTACCTACTCCAGTTATTCACAAAACCGGTTGAGGACAGACCCACATTATTTTTTGAGATCATTCAACGCAAAGGAGCAAAGAGTTTTGGGAAAGGAAATTTCAAAGCCTTGTTTGAGGCGATAGAAAGGGAGCAGGGGGAGAGGGGGAATTTGTAATCAGGGTTCAGGAGTTGGCATTGTGAATTAGTTAAAATACTTGCCTTTTGTCCCCAATTCCTGGTTATCAATACCCAAATTCCATTATGTTGCTTATTTTTACAATAGTTTATAAAAAGTCTGTAATAATGCTTTTGTTGGGAGCGTTTCTTAATTCTAATTAAACCGTCGATGAAAAACCTCTTCTTCTGTATCTTGACATGCTTTATTGCCATTTCGCTATCAGCTCAGAATGGCTCAGGTGGAAACTCCGTTTCGGCCGTTTCCTCTTTTATTGACTTTCAAAAAACATTGCAGCGTCCTTCTGATGCGCTTAGTAAGAACGAACTGGCTTTGAAAAAGCAATTTGAGGATAAGAAATTAGTATGGCCCGCCAAATATGTTTACCTCCGTTCATTTAAATACGACAGTCAATTAGAGGTATGGGTAAAAAATGACAGGAAAGATCCATACAAGCTTTTTAAGACTTATAAAGTTTGTGCATTAGCAGGTACACTTGGTCCAAAAAGAATGGGTGGTGATTACCAGGTACCAGAAGGATTTTATTATATCAATGAATTTAATCCGAAAAGTAATTATCATTTATCGCTTGGAATTAATTATCCGAATATATCAGACAAGATATTAAGTGATGCGATGAATCCCGGTGGAGATATTTATATTCACGGCAGTTGCGTTACTGTCGGTTGTATTCCGCTCACTGATCCAATGATCGAAGAAGTTTATATAATTACTGCACATGCAAAGAACCAGGGACAGGATTTTATCCCGGTTCATATTTTCCCGATTCGTTATAATGTAAAAAGAAGTGTTGATTTTCTCGCTAAGCTTACAAAAGATGATGAACAGTTAAAAGATTTTTCATTACGGCTTGAAGATGCTTTTAATTATTTTGACAAACATAAGCAGGTACCGGTTGTAGCGGTATCGGATAAAGGAGCGTATTACGTAAATGATGCGCCGGATAAAAAAGCAATGTATGCGCCATCCACCGAATCTGCTAAGCCAATACCCAAAAGAAAGAATGTTCAACACAGGACAAGAGAAATTACTGGTCTTGTAGAAGCTGTTACTCAATGGCCGAAGTATCCCGGCGGTGGTGATGATTTATTAAAATATTTGGACAAGTTGGGTAAGGAAATGAGAGACTATTTGCCAAAAGCCACCCGGAAGGCGTTTGTGCAATTAGAGTTTATTGTTGATAAAGACGGAGTACCTGTGAATTTTAAAGTGATGAGAGGTGGCGTAAATGCAGACTTTAACGATGAGTTGATCTCAAGGATAGAAGCTACAATGGCAACCTGGCAACCTGCTTTGCTAAATGACAAACCTGTACCTAAAAAAATGGTGCAGACCGTTACGATCGAGATACCTGAACCAATGGAGATGTAATTAAGTTGAAAGCATATTTTATAAGTGGGTTAGGGGCCGATAAAAAGGCTTTTCAAAAAATAAAACTCCCCGCTGCATACGAACCCGTTTATCTCGATTGGATACCTCCTCAAAAAAATGAATCACTCTGCAATTATGCACGGCGATTTTCTTCCCTGATAAAAAATGATGATGCCTTTATTTTAATAGGTCTTTCATTCGGTGGCATGCTTGCTTCTGAAATTGCAAGATTGCGAATGCCAATGAAGACGATCATCATTTCAAGTCTTGCTTCATCAAGCGAATTGCCCTGGTACTTTAAAAGTGCCGGAAGAGTTGGTTTGCATAAAGCAGTGCCCGTAAAATTTTTAAAAGCAGGATCAATGCTTAAAAATTTTATGGGTGTTAGATCGAAAGAAGATAAGGCGATCATTTATAATTATGCAAAGACTGCAGATCCTGACCTGGTTCGCTGGTCGATCAATGCAATTGTGAACTGGGATCAGCCGGATCGTTTGCCCGGGATCGTTCATTTGCATGGTTCAAATGACAGAATGCTACCACTAAAATATACTCATCCTGATTTTGTAATAAAAGGTGGCGGTCACCTGATGATCTTTAATAAAGCTGATGAAGTGAATAAAATATTAAATGATGTGCTTTCATTGAATTAATAGATCTTGTTGCCATATTCGCCAGAATAATAAACCGATTCAACTGTTATATAAAGCAGTAGTTTAATTGTCCAATATCAATTTTATTATTAGGATAGTGCATTTACGTAGGGGATATAAATAAAAATTTATAGTTTGCACTCAATTCCAATCCCTTTCCAACACCACCACGAATCTTATATCCTTCATAAGCCACTTTTATAACCTTTAAATTATTAATGATGAAGAAGTTCATGGTGCCGACCCTTGTCGCAATTGCGACCGTTATTGCATTTTATGCATGTAAGAAAGATGTAAACTCAAACCCGTCTAATGAATCCGGAGAAGAAATCGCAACAAAGCCTCCTCAACAACAACCAACTGGAAGTAGTTGCTTAAATTATCAAATAGCTCTTACCCGTACGTATGCGGGTGGACAAACAACGTTTACCTGGTGTATTACCAATCCTAATCCTGGCAACGGAACAGGTGGAACTATTCAAAACCTGAGCCACTGGGATTTTATTCCTGGTTGTGCAGGTGATCTTGGTCTTGAACAAAACTGGAGTGATATTGTTTCCGCATCCTATTCTACTGATGGTACTACATGGAATACAATAACATCTACGCCTACTCTTACTCCTGATCCAAGTCAGAGTTGTTCTAATGCGAATGTTTTCAAATTTAATTATGGAACATCAGGAAGTACTGCGACATGCTATAGATTGGTTTTGCAGGGAAATTATGCTCAGGATAATAATAATGTAGCCGTTTTTAAATCAGGGGCGAATACAGGATGCTGTGTAAGAACAGTTCCAGGTATTGGTTGCAAACAAGATTTCTGTTCATATTCACAGGGATTATTCTTTGCTTCTCCTCATCCATGGCCGGTAGCTACGGTAACTGTAGGTGGATATGAGTATACTGAAGCAGAAGGAAGAGCTATCTGGGGTTGCTCTAATGCAGGAGGACTTAAAGATTCTAAAAAAGGATTTACACAAGTAGCTGCTTTGAAATTAAGCGGTATTGCAAGTGATCCCGGTCTTGATCCCGCTGTTGCTGCAGATATTGTTACAATTGAAACATGGTTAGCAGGATTGGGTAAACTTTCATGTGCTAATTTACCAACGGGTAACGCTGCTGTTGCTGCTGCTGCTGGAAGAATTGGAACCTGGATAAACGAAAATCATTGTACTAGTGAAAGTGAGACTGAATAAATCGATCAATTGAATTATTTTTTAAAGGCTCGTTTTATACGAGCCTTTAATTTTTTTGTTACCTGCGATATTTGTAAATAATCCAGGACAACAAACAGTGTTATCAATATCAGGCAATAGAAGCCTGCACGATCTGCTCAATATTTAATTTTCTCATTGCCATAAAAGCCTGTGCAGCTTTACCTGCTTTAGCAGGGTCACTCATGATCTTATTTAATATTGTTGGAATGATCTGCCATGATACACCGAATTTATCTTTCAACCAGCCACACATACTTTCTTCTCCGTTTTGTGTAAGCTTTCCCCAGTAATGATCTATTTCTTGCTGTGTTTCGCAATGAATGGTCAATGATACACCTTCTGTAAAAGTAAAATTGTGAGGAGCTGCACTTTCCATCAGCATCAATTTTTCACCATTCAAATTGATCTGTGCATGTTTTACTTTTCCTTCCTGGTCCGGTAATTCATTGGCACCATAACGAAGAATGCCATCAATTTCAGTGTTCTTAAAAATGGAGGAATAAAATGTTATTGCTTCATCTACCCGTCCATATTGTTTGCCGGCGAATAACATACATGGTGTGATCTTCTGACCAACATCACCTATTTTACCAAGAGCCAATTGCCAGGATATACCAAACTTGTCACCGATCCATCCATATTTTTCAGCCCATGGATATTTATCCAATGGCATCATTACTGTACCTTCTTTGGTAAATGCATTCCAGATTCGGTCAAGCTCTTCAGCCTTTTCGCATATATAATAAAACGAAATAGCGGGAGTTGGTTTGTACATCGGTCCTCCATCTAATAATGTAAAGTTTTGACCGGAAACATTGATCGCTGTTACGATCGGCGACTGTGCCGTAATTTTTGCATCTGCAAAAACAGAACAATACAATGTTGCTGCTTCTTTTGCCTGGCCGTTAAACCAAAGGCAAGGAGTTATTTTTTCTTTCATGTTAATTAATTTAATACAAACCTATGAACGAATGAAACCGGGAAATAGAATAAAAACGACACTATTCATTTTTATCTTTTAGTCCGGACTTAAGATAATCATTTGGGGTGATCTGTGTAAACTCTTTGAATGAACGTATAAAATGACTTTGATCCGCGAAACCACTATCGTAGGCAACATCAGTCAGCTTATTAAAATCTTTGCTTCTTAATTGATAAAAAGAAAGTTGAAACTGGCAGATCCGCCTGTATTGGTTAGGAGTTACGCCTACATATTTTTTAAAGGTTCGTTGAAAAGTTCTTTCGTTGAGATCAAGCTTGCTCAGCATCTCTGATAAAATTTCCGTACCAGGATCAAGCATGATCTGGTCGGTGGCATATTTAATGATCTCACATTCTCTCTTATATTGTTGTAATTGCTGAATTAATAAATTATCAAGCACTTCAATTTTTCGAGATGTTGATGGTGAGTAGATCAACTGTGTTTTAAGTGCATTTGTTTTATGCGCATGCCAGGTATCGAGATCAATAGGAGAGGCAAGTAATTTGGCAGCATTCATATTGAACATGCTTGCCAATGCAAAGGGCTTAAAGAAATAAGCGATAATAGTTTCATTTGTTTTTACGACCCAATCTTCTTCTGGTACTGATTTTCCAAACAATGCTAATTGAATGATGTTCTCATTGCCGCTTTTATCTTTTTCTGTTTTGCAAAAGAGGGCAGACATGCCATTAGTAAATATCGGAAGCTCGTTTATGTCGGATTCGGAAAACCCTTCCAGTATCAAAACCGTTCTTACATAGTCTGCAATTAGTTTATGTGGTTGTTGATACCAGTGTTTCATTTTACTTATTTCTGAAATATTTCGGGATACTTTCTTATAAAATAGACAGGAGTACAGCTCCATGCATGGCAATAACTATTAACGAGGAAAGAATTATAGGGAGAAACAAAGTCATTGGCAGGATCATAAACCTCCCAAAAAGTATCTGCGCCTTTGTTAACCATGCCGCCCCAATAAGTGGTAATAATATCTTTGGCTTCCTGGTTCAAACCGGACATGATCATCGCTTCAACTACATAGTGATACAAATATGGTGCACCCGGAAAAACTACATTTGGTTTTTGCGGTAGCGCTTTGAATGCTTTAGCACCTTCAGCTTTAGTAGCCACGCCACTCAATACCATCCACGCCTGCGAAGCATATGATACTTGCTTATCCTTACCACTAATGAAAACACCTTGTTCTGCATCATACAAATTTTTATGCGCTGCACTCGTCATTTTATTTATTAATGCAGGCAGATCAGCAACTTCTTTTTCTTTGCCCAGCATTTTTGCCAGTTCGTAAGTGTTTTTATACGCCCAGATCACACAGCCTTGTAAGCAAGCTTGTTTATCCAATCCATCTTTCCAGTCAAAAAATAACCACCATTCTTTACCGGCACGTATGTAGTCGATCATTCCGTCATCGCCGATATATTTTTTTGGCACTTCGATCTGTTTTTTGACAACCGCCCAAAGATCATTGGCGGTTTTTTTATCACCGGAAGCAATCGTGTATTCCTTTAGTGCAACATTGTATATTAATGCATAATCGAACAGCGGGTTAATTTGTGGATGTGGAGTTGGCCGCTCAAATACATTAGACGGAGCAACGCCGTCTTTATAACTCAGCCCTGCGAGTAAATAAAGACAGTGTTTGGTTAAGCTGTCATTTTTAAATGAATACTGATTGGCTAAAGATTCTAAATACAGATCACCGATCCAAAGTCTCCTGTCACGTTTGGGTCCGTCTTCATAAACTGTCTGCATACATTCTTTCAATGTATTCAATCCGACCTGGTCTATTTTTTTTATCAGTTCAGAAGTTTCCTTTGCGAGAGGGGCGGGTTGTTGTTTTGCCGAGGTGGTTGCTTTTACAAAAACATCTGAGATCTTAAAGTCCGAATAAGTTGAACTGCCTAACACTTCAATTTTTAAATAACGAAAAGCTACACGTCGTGGAATAGTAATTGTTGACGGCACTTCAGATATGGTTACTATTTCATCTTGCAACCATCCGCGACTGAGAGCTCCTGTATATGGGTCAAATGGAATAACTGCTTCTGCAGGTGTTTCTGAGAAAGTAAATTTTAATCTGAGTGCGGCATCGGCAACGGCTTGCAGGTCTTCAATTTTAAAAGTTACAAATCCTGTCAGGTGTTCGCCGAAATCTAATATTACACCCGACTGCTTTTTCATTGACTTGATATAGAAGCTGTCTGTTTTTTCTTTAGCGCTAACACTATATCCCTGGAATGACTTTTCATTTTTGGAAATTGTAACAACAGCTAATGGCCTTTTTTCAGTAGTGCTCAATGTTGGCTGCGTTGCTTTTGCAATTGCAAGCCATCCGCTACGTTGATCTTTAAATATATCCTGTGCAGAAACCCCGAAGCAAATAAAAAATAAAGTAATTGAAATAAGCAAGTATCGTTGTTTCATATTATTGCCTTTGTTATATGCGCTATAGTTGTTTAAAATTACAAACAACCGAAGTTAATAAAGGATTAGTTGTTGATGTGATCGGCTATCCCTGAATCATACCTTAAACTTGAACACAACAAAGCAAAAAATAAATTAAAAAGCTTTATTATACTGTGCCGGTTGTCCTGGCTTGGGTAAAGTCTTTAAAATAAATTCCCGAAGATCATTAGTGCTTGTTTCCAAATCTGGTTTACGCAGATACATCATGTGTCCGCTTCGATAACCTTTAAAACTTATTCGTTGCTTCATTTTACCACCGGGATCCAGTTGCCACATATTGTACTTTGCATTAAAATAATCACAGGCGCCATCATAATATCCGCTTTGAACCATCACATGCATAAATGGATTTTCAGCCATGGCGAGACGAAGATTTTCTCCCGTACGGTCATTACTGCGATCCCATGGTGATACAGGTCCGAACATATAATATTTGAGGTCAGTTTTATAATTCAGTTCATCATGCAGATAAGAATTCATAGCAGGGGAGAAGGCATGGTTCCATGAGATAAGTTCAGCATTATAATCAGTTGTATCACCTGCATCCTGTTTATCAATACCGAGATAGCGACTGTCTAATCTTCCGACGCTATATCCTTTATCACGCAAGAGTTCTTTCCAAAAAAATTGAGCAGGTATATTCAGGTTGCGTTGGATGATCACTTTTTCTTTTAGCCCGGAATAGCGACTCATCTTTGCAGCAATGGCCTTGCGTTTATCATCTTCTAAGGACCCGCCACGGGTTATAGCAGGTATCAGTTCATTGATCGTGAACTCTTCCACTTCAGGCAATACATCGGTAAGATCTTTGCTTTGCAGATCAGCCGGCAGCATTTTATGATGCCAGGCAGTAGCAGCATAATAGGGCAACCGCGAGGCCATATCTACGGGGCCCGTTCTTTCAACACCTAAGATCGTTGGCGACACAAGTACAACGCCATTTAAAAACATCCATTGACGATTTTGCAATTCTAATGCAAGACCCGATACACGATTGGTGCCATAACTTTCTCCAATTAAATATTTCGGAGAGATCCAGCGGCTATAACGTGTTACAAAAGTGCTGAGCCATTCAGCCAGGTATTTGATATCAGCGTTCACACCAAAAAATTTTGAAGGAGCTGCATTACCTGTAATGCGTGAGTAACCAGTATTCACAGGATCTACATATACAATGTCAGCCATATCTACGAGGCTAAATGGATTTTCTTTGATGCCATAAGGTTGTATAGGATAACCTTCATCATCTACATTCACCAGTCGCGGTCCTGTATAACCCATCTCCATCCATACTGATGATGTGCCAGGGCCACCGTTAAATGAAATGATCAGCGGTCTTGTGCTGCGGTCTTTAATATCTGTACGTTCATAATAAGTAAAAAATACACCAGCAATTATTTTACCTGAATCACCATATACAGGCAAAGTGCCGGCGATCGCCTTATACGGGATCTTATTTCCTTTGACAGTTACAGTGTGTTCAGTTGTTACAACCTGGTCGGGATTTAATACTTGCCCGGTTTGAGCAGTTGAATGAAACGTGATAAATAAGATAAACACAAACAGAAGAAATAGCTTTCTCATTACAGTTTGATTTGGATAATGAAGATAAGAAATGAGGAGCAGATGGATGCATTGGTATTCCAGGATGATAGTTTGATTTTCATTTGAGAAGAACAATGTTTTAAACTTAAACATAAGCAATGGGATAGAAATTTGAATATTCTTTTTTCATTTAAAAATCAATTGCTTTAACTTTAGTCTTGTTTCAAACCATTAATTATTAAACCTAAAAAAAGTTTTATGAAAAAACTAGTTGTACTCACAGTATTTGCTCTTTGTAGCTGCAGTATTTTTTCCCAGGAACTTGGTATTCGTGGTGGTTCGGTTTTGGGAAATAATATAGCAATAGATGCGATGTTAAAATCGGGAAAATTTAACCGTCTTCACGTGGATGTTTCTTTTGGAGACGATAACGGTAGCAGTGAAAACCCTAACGGCGGTGTTGGTGTTGAGCTCTTATGGGATTTTTTATACCGGCCTTTAGGAGGAGAAGCCTTTTATTGGTATTTAGGTGCAGGACCCTCTGTGTTATTCGCTGATCCCTTCTGGTTAGGTATCAGTGGTGAAGCCGGACTTGAATACCGTTTTAAAACTGTACCGATAGCTCTTGGTGCAGATTGGCGACCAACATTCTGGATAATCGATGACACAAAGTTCAGTGGCGGCGGGTTCGGATTTATGGCAAGGTTTTGTTTTTGGACAGAAGAAAAAATAAAGTTTAAAATATACTACTTAAAAAAACGACTATTATTAAAATGGTCGTTTTTATTTTATATCTATGGCATCGATAATTTAAATTGGTGACATAACATTTCACTTCCTTATTCTTTCATAATAGCTTCTCACCAGCCCATTGGTTTGTATTTGCGTTCTTATATGTCTGAATTGAAGATCAATGTCAAGATACCCAAATAATGGAATGCCGCTTCCTATAAGTATTGGAACCTTTGCAATAATTAACTCATCGACCAGGTCTTCTTTTAAAAAGTCTTGTATCACTAACCCTCCGTCAATGTATATGCTTAAAATGCCAAGGCCTGAGAGATAGAGTAGTAGATCTTTTGGTTTCATAGAAAGAATAACTGCTTTCTCTTTTACTGAATCCGGCACTTCTTTAATACTAGTGCTTAATACAAAAACTTTTTTTGTATATGGCCATGAAGAAAAGGTTAGTACTTTTTCAAAAGTTCCTTTGCCTATTACGATTGCATCTATTGTGTCTATGAATTCTTCATAAGCTTGTATTGCCTCATCGTTTGCAAATTGACTCAGCCAACTGAAGTCCCCATCCTTTCTTGCGATAAAGCCATCAAGGCTTGTCCCAATGTAAACTTTCGATTTCATTTTTCGCCATTGTGTTAAGAGTTTATGAATTTAACTTATGAAATAAAACTCTTTGATCATAGCATACGCCGGGTCATGCTGAACCCGGCGTATTATTTTTCAAACAGAAATTTATCAGAAAGCTTTTGGTGGTGTCTCTTTTGCTTTTTGTTTTAGCTTCTCTTGTTGCGAAACACCATCAACGATCCATTTCTCCGGAGTTTTACCAAGAAGGTAATAATCAAAAAATTCTCTTTGTCTTTTCTGGTAATCAATTTGATTTTCTTTTTTTGCCAATCCATGATTCTCGTCGGCATACACCAGCATGATATGTGGTTTCTGCATACGACGCATCGTACTGTACATTTCTATTCCCTGGTGCCAGTCAACAGCGCCGTCTTTATCACCGAAAGCTACCAGTAGTGGTGTTTTTATATTGGCTGCCTGGTACATGGGTGAGTTACGCATGTGGTCTTCCATTTTTTCATACCAGGGGCCATCAAAACGGCCCTGGCTGGTTTCAAAAATTTTGCTATCAGGTGTACCGGTGTTCCAGTAAATAGAATTGGACATACTGATAAGATTGGTTAGCGGAGCACCTGCACATGCAGCACTGAAAAGATTTGTTTGAGTAATGATAAAAGATGTTTGATAAGCTCCCCAGCTATGGCCCATCAATCCAACTTTGGTTTTATCGATCATACCTGTCTTTAAAACTTCTTCCACAGCAGGCACCACGCAATTGACCGCACTTACACCCGGATCATTAATGTCATATACAATATCCGGACGGAAAACAAAATAACCGCTGCTTGTGAAATTGGCTGTATTGTATGCAGTGCGCTGTGATGGCGATAAATAGGAGTGAACAGTATTAGAAAGTGTTTCATAGATATAAGTTATCATCGGGTATTGTTTCCCTGCCTCATAGTTGGCGGGATAGAACAATGCACCCTGCATTTTCTTTCCGTTTTTATTCGTGTAAGAGATCAATTCACTTTTACCCCAGTAATAATCTTTCTGTTGAGGATTGGTGCTGGCTATTAATTTTTCACCAGAAAAATTATCAGTTACAAATAAAGAAGGCGACTTATCAAAATCTTCTTTTGAATAAATAAAAGTATTTGCATCTTTTGCTTTTGACAGCCGGCCGACCTGATCATCTTCAAAAAGAAGTTTATCCAGTTTGTTCTTTTCATATTTAAAGTAGCCAAACTTTTTTGATTTGTCTCCATATGCGCTGAACAGAACAGGTTTGCTGTCATCAACAAAAGGGTCTTCAAAATCTGTACGATAAACACGATACATCGTTTCATCTTTTTCTCCATCGGTTAATTTTCTTGCACCCTTTCCATCAGGCTTCACTGCCCACACATTATATTCATCATACAACAATATTTCTTTATCACCTTTTATCCAGCCACCACTACCAACTGCCGGCCTGCTTGCAGGGTGATCATCTCTTGTGTTCCAGAAATTAGTTTTAATATTTTCAGTAATGTTTGTGTTTTGCCCTGTTTGTATATTATAGGTCCACCAATGATTGTCTTTAAAGTAAGCAAGCCACTTTCCATCTGGTGATGTGCGGGGGAAAGTATTAAATCCGGACATTGTTTTTTCAAATGCAAGTTTCTCTACGCCGGTCTTTACATTTACCAGCCAGGCATCTGCAAAATCTTCTTTAAAGGCCGGTTTGTATTTTTTATCGGTATATACTACTGCATATTTCTGGTTGCCGGTAAGTTGTGTAAGGGGGGCTTCTTCTTTGGCTAACTGAAAAAATGTATTGTTATCCGTATTCCAAACACTTAAATAACCACGGACCGTATCCTGTCCCAATGTCATTTTCTGACGTGGCTGGATCTCCGGATCCTTCCAATGCCATACATCTACATTCGCTGTTTTAGCAGGCGGTGTTTCTTTCTTAACAGCAACCGTTGCTTTGGTTGAATCTGTTTTCACACTATCTTTTTTAGGCGATGCGTTATATGTCCATGTATCCAATGCAAAGAAAACAGAGGTCATATCATCACTCAGGCTCACAACAGCTTTATTGGAAACACGCATACCAGCCGGAAATCCTTTTGCCGTTTCGGGTTCAAATGTTTTTAATACAGGTGTTTTGTAGATGTCTGTGTAAGAAAATAACACTGCATTTTCTTCCTCATATTTATCTTTCTTATAAGATTTAAGAAAAGCTAGCCCATCACCATCTTTCTGCCAGCTGAGTTTGGAAAATTTTAATGTATCACTGGCCAGGATCTTCAATGAGTAATTTTGCAGGTTGAAAAGCTCTACCGAATTACCAGCTGCATTTGCTGACTCAACAATATAAACGAGGTAGTCACTTTTTTTATTAAAACTATATTCTGTTACGTTACCGATGGTTCGTGTAGTTCCATCTGACAAGTTTTTTAACAGCAATACGGCACCTTTATCTTTATTTTCTTTTGGCGGATTGAGATAGGCAACAAGGAATTTGCCATTACGGGAAAAACCAAAGCTGCCAATATTTTGAATTGATTCTTTTTTGCCGGTAACAAGATTCAGTAAACCCATTTTGTATTCAATAGGTTTTGTTTGTTCCCGCAATTTCTCAGCTTCCTTAAAAGGAAGACCGATGCGGTAAGCGAGCCACTGATTGTCTTTTGAAAACTCCGGGGATGAAGCAAACTCCAGTTTGTACCTGGTTTGTGTTTGCTTGTTAATGACAAACAAACTGTCATTATCTTCCTGCACTGTTATTTGATATGCCACCCATTCGCCATTGGGAGAAATAGCAGTGGCACCCAGGCTTTGCCATCTGCCATATTCATCTGGTGAAAGATATTTTTTTGACTGTGCATTTATTACAGAAGTAAATAAACAGAACATGCACAAGTAAAAAAAACCAATTGAGTGCTTTGTCATGATGGTAGAATTTGTATTAAGGTAAATAAATAAAAAATTATTCCGTTTGGAATTGTTATAGCCGGTGAATTTATAATTTTTTTGAACTTGTTGCAGTTTTTTTGCTACAGTTCTCACTTGTATCATGTCTTTTCAATATTCGGTGTTGATAAAAAAGTATTTTTTATTACGACATTGTTGGTATATCGCATAGGTTGCTTAGCCTGTTGAGTCCTTAGCCAAACAAAAACATCCCGGTATTTAATGTTACATTTAGTAAGCTCGGTTTGAAAGGTAAATCATGAGATCAAAAAATACAAAATCATTTAGTTCTGGGTTTGCCTCCTGGAATAATTCTGTGACTAACCTTTCAGATATTAATTGGACAGAGCAACTGCGTATTTTAAATGATGTGGCCGATCTTATTACTCCCGAACTTAGCCTGGAAGATATTATAGCGACTATTTACTTAAATGCCAATCATCTTATTGATGCTTTTCAATTTGCAGTGGGTATATATAATGAGAAGGAAGAAGTGATCTCTTATAAGGGTATGATTGAAGATGGAAAACGAATCCCTGATTTCTCTGTCGATGCATTTGCTGATAACCGATTTGCCAGTTGGTGTATACGTAATGATAGAGAAATTTTTATGAATGACATTGAAAGCGAGTATGGGAAATACCTGAAGTATAAACCAATACCGCTTGCAGGATCTGACCCTAAAGCAGCTTTGTATGTGCCATTGAAATTGCATAATAAAGTGGTTGGGTTGATAACTGTGCGAACAATAAGGAAAAACATGTATCAGCAACATCATTTATATATTTTAAAAACTGTTGGCAACTTCATAGTAAGGGCACTTGAGCTGGCAAACATTTCTTCAAAACCATTTGTGAAAACAGAAGGCACTATGAAGGAATGGCGTTGGCGGAGTGAGGAGGATCTGTTACCAGCCTCCAAAAAGGCATTGAAATTACTTACTGAAAGAGAAAAAGAAGTCTTGCTTCTATTGGTTACTGGTTTACCAAACAAATCGCTTGCTAAAAAACTATTTGTATCCTCTACCACTATCAAAACACATACATTAAATATTTATAAAAAAATGGATGTTGTCAATCGTACTTCCGCTATTTTGAAGGCGATGGAATGGGGTTGGTTTTTTTAAAAATCCACCAAATGGTATAGAAGCCGTCTCTTTTATAAAATTACATTTACAAAAATTAATTATTATGCTTCAAGCCAAATACCTATCGGAGATATCCCAAAGACCAACTATTGAAAACTCGGTTCATTACATTGCACATACATTTTCTTTTCTTTCCACGGGTAAAGATACCGGCGGCGCCTTTTCACTCGTCCATTGTTACTTTCGAAAAGGATTTACTGCACCTCCGCATTACCATAAGCTGGAAGACGAATCTTTTTATTTACTTGAAGGGGAGATAGATTTTTATATTGGTGAAAAAAAAGTGAAAGCAAGTGCAGGCGAATTTATTGTGTTGCCGAGAAATGTACCACATCATTTCGATCTCATAACTGAAACAGCAAAAGCATTAATGCTAATAACTCCAGCAGGCTTTGAAATATTCTTCAGGGAATTTGGACAGCCGGCACAAACACTTGACTTACCTCCAATACCCACTACTAATCCCAGAAAAGAAATGTTTGAAGCTATGCACGACCGGATGATCGAATTGGGTAGTGTTTTTATGCCTGAGATATAGGTACAATATATCGCCAAGCCGCCTATTGTACGCCGCCAGGTACTGTCCAAATGTTTTTAGCAAAAACATACTCTAACAAATTTAAAAGTTGTTAGGGGCAGCACATCTTTTCCAATATTCCATAATAACCGAAATTGTTTTCTCTAACTCTGCCGTTGAACTTTGCTTTACAAAAAAACCTTGAACAGACAGGCTATAAGCATCCATTACAGCTTTCTGGTTTAAAGCAGTTGAAAAAAACAAATAGGGGATACACTTAAGTGCCAAAGCGGCATCAGTTTTTAATTTATCTCTCAACGCAAAACCGTCCAGTTTAGGCAGATTAATGTCTGACAATATTAGAAAGGGTAATGTATCAGATTTGTTTAAAAAATCAAGAGCTGTCGCACCATCGCTAAAGAAAATAAGCTTGTTTGTATAATTCAAGGTTTGAAATACTTCCATTAATAACTCCTGGTCATCGGCATCATCTTCAATTATTATTATGGGTCCATCCTTATTCATAATGCTGTTTTTTTGTTCAGTTCTTTCCTGAGTTACGCCGTTGTTGGTATGTCGCATAAGTTATTGTGTGAAGCATACCAACAAACGAAATTAAGGAGGATCAGTTATTGGTTCGATCTACTATTCTTAATTTTTTTTAAACTTGATCACCAACAATGGGGTGCTGATAAACAGCCGATTGTTCTTCCATCGCCCCGCTATAAACGCCATTGCACTGTTGTGCCAGATTTTATTTGCAATCTTTGCCGGATATGTTTCTTGCTTTTAAGACATTTACCACTTCATAAACACTTTCATACTCGGCTGGAAAACCTTCTTTTGCCTTTCCTTTATCTTTAACTTCAATTTCAATGAAAATTGGCGTATAAGGTTTTTTGCCAACTGTTAGTTTAGAGTAAAATTCTTTTAATTTTCCTGTTTTGTCGGAAACCCAAAATGTTTTATCACTTCCACAAGGTTTGAAAGTTCTCACTTCGTGTCCTAAAGTTAATTGCCCTTCCAAGGTTTTTGATTTTTGTTGCTCTAACTGGGTTGTGCCTCCTTCGTTTTGATTGGCTTCATTGTTTTTGCTCACTTTTTTATACTCCACGATTAAATCTCCCCGTTTTATTATTAATTCACTGTCATTCAATTTTTGGATTGAATAAACTATTGTATCGATGTAAGTTTGCTTATTTCCAACACTTTTTGCGACTAAGAAAAGTTGGTTGTCCTTTATGCTCCATTGCTGATACAATAAAGTTGCCATATTATCAGATTGAGCTGTGCCATCTGCATTTAAAGTAAAATGCAGAGCTTTTTCAGATTGATCTTCCCAGGAACCAATAAGAGAACTTGTGTCGGTGACTGCTGATTTTTCTATTTTGCTATGATCCGTAAGATCTTGATTAGCATCTTTGTTTGTATTTTGGCAGGAGATAATAAATATTCCACTTCCCAATAGTAAAAGATTTTTGAAATTCATAATGTATTTTTTTTTAAAAACGTGTTTTGCTGAAATTGGCTACAACTCATAAATATACGCTACTGTTGGTAGAAATTTTAAGTGATAATCAATGAAATTATGTACCAGCAATTTTATTGCAACAAAGCCTGCACAGTCTCATTTGTTCTTTGCTGAAGCAACATTTTTTTCCCAATCGTCAGCTTATCATAAATCTCTCTTGTGTAATGACGAATTGTAAGTAAGGTTAATCCTTTTGTTACATTGATATCGAAGAACTCAGATGCGGCCAAAGCAAGTTTTTCGATTTTATCTTTTCTGTCATCCAGCACACAGATCATATTGATGGCAGCATTTTGTGTAAGGTTGGGTTTTATTTTTAGCTTTTCAAAAAGATGAAAGAGATCGGCGATCGGTTTTTCTTCAACGAATGAAAAATCTCTTGAACTGAGTTCGATCATTGCCTGGTTCTCTTTTATAACAATTATTGGCGGCAACCCTTTCAACGAACTGTTATGAATAACTGTGCCGCTTAATGAAGGGTCTAAAAAACATTTTACATAAAGGGGGATATTTTTGTTTTGAAGAGGTTTTATTGTTTTTGGATGAATGACCTGTGCGCCGTAATATGCCATTTCAATTACTTCGTTATAATTCAGCTCATGAATTTCAGTTGCATCAGGAAATTGTTTTGGATCGGCACTCATCACACTTGGTACATCTTTCCAGATCGTTTGATTTTTTGCGTTTAACAAGTTTGCAAAAACGGCAGCCGTGTAATCGCTTCCTTCTCTTCCAAGAGTTGTGCTTTCATTTTCATCAGTAGAGCCAATGAATCCCTGCGTAAGAATAATGTCAGTGCCGTTAAACAATTTGGCAATTTGACTATTGATCCTTTCTTCTGTAAATCCCCAATCGATCGCCGCGTCACGGAAATTATCGTCTGTTCTGAAAATATCTCTTACGTCGATCCATTTATTTTTTATTCCAACTTCATTTAAGTAGTGACTGACGATAGAAGTGGAGAGTAATTCACCGACGCATACTACCTGGTCGTAGTAATAATCATAATCCCTGACTGGTTTATCATGCAGCAGCCATTCCACTTCTGTAAAAAAATTATTTAGTTGTTCTTCGCAGGCTATAGCATTTGCTACCAGCAGAAATTTGGCGGTATTAAGATGTTGTTGCTTTATTTGTTGGAATAATTGCAGAGCCTCATCTTTTTTGCCTCCATAAAAAGCGTCAGTTACTTTTTCGAGTGCATTGGTTGTTTTACCCATTGCAGAAATAACAACTAAAATTTTTTCATTGGGATATAGTTTTAGGATGTCGCCAACATTTTTAACCCTTTCCACGCTGTTCACTGAAGCTCCGCCGAACTTAAAGACCTGCATTTGATTTTAGATTTACGATTTCAGATTTCGGATTTAGCCGCAAAGATAACTAAGCTGTAGCTTCTGTTTTTTTAGGTTTATCCTGGTAAAATCTAAAACAACAATCCGAAATCTAAAATCCTATATTGCCTTACATTTGTTAACCTTAATATTTGTTATGGTCATCAATCGCCAGGTACTTACATTAGATGAATTCACAATACAGCAATACCGGAATTATCCGGGAGCTACTGGTGAACTGAGTAGTTTGCTCAGGGACATTGGTCTTGCTGCCAAGCGGGTGAATGTAGAGGTGAATAAAGCAGGGTTGGTGGATATTCTTGGTGATGCCGGTTCTATAAATGTGCAGGGCGAAGAAGTGAAGAAACTTGATGTGTATGCGAATGATCAGTTCACAGGTGCATTGAAACATGGTATCAGTTGCGCAGGTATTGCAAGCGAAGAGCTGGATGATATAGTTGTGTTTGATGATGAGGTGAGCAATAATTCAAAGTATGTGTGCATGTATGATCCGCTGGATGGTAGCGCAAACATTGATGTGAATGTTTCTATCGGAACGATCTTTGCCGTTTTTCGTCGTGTAACTTCAAAAGGATCTCCCTGTGCCATTGAAGATTTTTTACAAAAAGGAATTAACATGGTGGCGGCGGGATATGTTATCTATGGGTCAAGTACCATGCTGGTATATGCAACAAGACGTGGTGTAAATGGATTTACGCTTGATCCTTCTATCGGTGAATTCACATTGAGCCATCCAGATATTAAATGTCCTGATACAGGAAAAATATATTCAGTGAATCATGGTCATTTTTTCCGGTATGATGAAGGTGTAAGAAATTATATCCATAAATGCCAGGCAAAAACAAAAGAAGATGGCGGACCTTATACACAACGATATATCGGCAGTATGGTTGCTGATGTTCATCGAAACTTGATTAAAGGCGGAATTTTTATGTATCCGGGAACAACGGATAAACCAAAAGGGAAATTAAGATTGTTATATGAGTGTAATCCGTTTGCTTTTATTGTTGAGCTGGCTGGCGGTAAAGCAACCAATGGTAAAGAAAGAATTTTAGAAGTGCAACCAACAGAACTTCATCAACGTTCTGCTTTTTTTGTAGGGAGCAAAGGGATGATGGAAGAACTTGAAGCATGTCTGAACCACGATTTATAGGATTTTTAATGATCAGAAGAAAATAATGGATAATGCTGTTGAGATAATAGAGTATGATGAAAAGTATCATTCGGATTTTAAAAGAATGAATCTTGACTATTTAGATAAGTACAATCTTACCGAAAGTCATGATATGATCATCCTGGATAATCCTGAAGAGATCGTTATTAAAAGTGGCGGTTTTATCTGGCTGGCAAAAGCAGGAGACGAAATTGTTGGAACGGTAGGGATCTTGCCTGAAGGTCATGGTATTTTTGAATTAATAAAAATGTGTGTTGCTGAAAGCTGGCGGGGAAGGGGGATCAGTAAATTATTAATGGAAACCTGCTTACAAAAAGTAAAGGAGCTAGGAGGAGAGAAGCTATTTCTTTTTTCTAATCATCAATTACAAACGGCTTTGAAGCTCTATACAAAATATGGATTTAAAAACGTGGAAGTAACAGATTCGCCATTTGAAACTGCTGATGTAAAAATGGAACTTGAATTTTAATTTTTAAAAAATGAAAGAAACGATCATAAGAGTCAAGGATCTTGTAAAGAATTATGGAAATTTCGAGGCGGTAAAAGGCATCAGTTTTGATGTGCATGAAGGAGAAATATTTGGATTGTTGGGACCTAATGGTGCTGGCAAATCAACAACGCTGGAAATAATTGAAACACTTAGGGAGAAAACAAGTGGTGAGGTTTGGGTAAATGGATTTAACCTTGATAAAGATCCCAATGAAATTAAAAAGATCATTGGTGTGCAATTGCAGACAAGTGGCTATTACCCCAATCTTAAATTAGTTGAACTGATCACTTTATTCAATGGTCTTTATAACCGGAATGCAGATCCAATGAGTTTATTGGAGATAGTGAATTTAAAAGATAAAGCCAATGCGAAAGTGAAGGAACTGAGCGGCGGACAAAAACAACGATTTTCTGTAGCAACAACTTTAATTAATGATCCTAAAATTGTTTTCCTGGATGAACCAACAACTGGCCTTGATCCGCAGGCAAGAAGAAATCTTTGGGACCTGGTAAGGAGTATTCGTGATAAGGGGACCACTGTCATCATTACAACCCATTATATGGACGAAGCTGAAGTACTTTGCGATCGTGTTGCCATTATTGATGCAGGCAAGATAATTGCAATGGATTCACCAGACGGGCTTATTGATAGTCTTGTATCGTCTGGATTTGAAAGACCAAAAGAAGTGAAGAAAGCAAACATGGAGGATGTGTTTATTAATTTGACGGGACGTTCATTGAGAGAGGAGTAAACCAAACCCCCTGTCCCCCTAAAGGGGGGACTTAGATTGAACAATCTTATTTATGTTTTATAATACTTTTAATAATTATGTCTAAAGTAATTGAACCGAAAAATTTAAGCTACCCGATTGGTCAATACCAGCAGCAACCTTTTTCTATTGATAAAAAGGTGGAATGGATGGCCGATATAAAATTTTTACCGCTGCAATTGGAGAATGCTGTTTTAAATCTTGATGAATCACAATTGCATGTTCCTTATCGCGAAGGAGGGTGGACGATACAGCAGGTTGTTCATCATGTGGCCGACAGTCACATGAATGCTTATATCCGGTTTAAAGTCGGATTAACGGAAGACAATCCAACGATCAAGCCTTATAATGAAAAACTTTGGGCCGAATTCAGCGATGTTCAAAAATTACCGATCAATATTTCACTCACCTTGTTGCATGCACTCCATCTTCGCTGGTACGAAACTTTAAAATATGTAACCGATGAACAGTGGAATAACAGGACAGTGTTTCATCCCGAACATAAAAAAACAATGCGCCTTTGGTTTTTACTTGGGTTATATGCCTGGCATGGAAAACATCATGTGGCTCATATAACTTCATTAAGAGAAAAGATGGGCTGGTAATAATTATTATTTATGCGTGATTTAAAATGGAAAATTCTTTCTTCAGAATATCTTTTCAATGATCTGTGGTTTAAAGTACGTAAAGACATTTGTGAGTCGCCATCTGGTAAGGTCATTGATCCCTATTACGTTTATGAATTTCCTGAATGGGCTACCGCATTTGCTTTAACAGAAGATAATAAAGTGATAATGGTTCGCCAGTATCGTCACCCGGTAGGCGAAGTTATAATTGAGCTGCCAGGCGGTTGTGTGGACGATACAGATAAAGACCTTCAAACTGCGATCGCAAGAGAACTGTTGGAAGAAACCGGTTATAGTTTTACTTCTTATGAATCACTTGGAAAAATTTCAGCCAATCCTTCTACCAATACAAACTGGATGCATATGTTCCTTGCAAAAGGAGGGAAGAAGGTGAGTGGGCAGAAGTTAGATCATAATGAAGAAATAATTGTTGAATTGTATTCTATTGACGAAATAAAAAAGATGGTTCGTGAAAATAAGATAATTCAATCTATGCATGTTACCTGCATATTGTATGCATTGGAAAAAATAGGGGAATTGTCCTATTAAAGTTTATTCGGGAAAAAAGCAATGGAACGATGCTCCTTTTCCTGGTTCAGCTTCTGCAGTAATATATCCACCATGCATCTCCATGATCTTTTTACAGATCGCAAGTCCCATTCCTGAGCCTTTGTGTTTAACGTCATCCGGCAGTTGTGTGAAAAGCTCGAATACCTTATCGGTATTTTCAAACCCGATACCATTATCTGAAACTGTAATGATTTTGTAAGGCCTTCCTGTTAAAGAAAGGGGTGCATTTTTTAATTCATCGATCCTTGTGTGTTTTATTTTAACAACAGGGTCTTCGCCGGACTTTCTGAATTTAATAGAATTATCAATAAGATTGGTCAATAGTATTGAAAAAAGAGTGGGATCGGCTGATAATGTTGGTAATTCTTCGATCTCGATCTTTGCATTTGCTTCTTCTATCTTTTTTTGGATTTCACGAATTAAACTTTGCAAAATTATTTTTGGAGCGATCAATTCTTTTTTGATGCCTGCATCATACAATTCAAGATAATTATGAATGTCGTTTGTCAGCAACTTCATTTTTTGAGTTGCTGATTGGGCTCTTCTTATATTGGCCCGGCTTGTATCGGATAAATGACGGGCATCATTTGTTATTATTGTTTCCAGGTTGATATAGACATGACGCAAAGCTTCACTGTAATTGTTAGCGGTTATACTATTAAATCTCCTTAATTCGGCATTTAAAGAATTTAATTCCCTGTTCATGGTGAGCAGAGATTCGTTCAGGCCCATTATTTTTTGCTCTGATTCTAAAGAAGCAGTAATATCCTTATTAACGCCCAATATTTTTTCTATTTCCCCTTTATTATTTTTTAGAAGAGTAGTTTTTATCCTTATAGTTTTTACGTCTCCATCAATTTTTAAAGAAATGGTTTCTTCAAAAGGCTGAAAAGATCGTTCGATAACATTTACTAATTTTTCTACAGCATTCTGATCTTTTTCAGTTGAATGATCAATGTATATCGACGGGTTGACTTGTTTACCTTTTTTCATGTTAAATAAGGCATACATACCATCACTCCATAGAAATTCTTTTGTTTTAATATTGTATTCCCAGCTTCCTATTTTGGAAAGTTCTTCGGCTTGTTTTAAAATATTATGATGCTTCGCAATTTCCTCTTCCCCTTTTTTTTGTGCATTGATGTTTTGAACAACAGCTACGATCTTAATTACATTGCCTTTTTCATCCCGTTCAAATACTTTGCCTCTTGCAGACAACCATATCCATTCATTTAGGTTGTTCAATACACGGTATTCAATAGTTGCAATATCATCATTTGACAGATTTCCAAAACTATCAGCATATTTTTGCAAGCTGGCTATGTCTTCGGGGTGTACAAGCTTATGTCGATCTTCGAGAGATTTTTTTGACAGTTCATCAGCATTAAGACCGCTAATACTATACGGTTCACGATTAAAATAGATGACTTTTCGGGAAGGATATTCCTGTACGCTTATCATGTCAGGAATGGCATCTGCAATACTTTGGAGCAACTCTTTGCTTTCTTTTAATTCGATCGTGCGTTGATATACTTCCTGCTCAATTTTTTTTCGTTCTGTAATGATCTGACCGGTTAAAATAAACCCATCATTAAGTTTAATAATAGTTTGATGAAACCAGTCATTAAGCCCTTCACGATCATAATAAAATTCACTTGTTTGAGAGATGCCGGTTTCGGTTACTTGTACATACATCTTAAAAAGACCGGTTTCAATTAAACCAGGATAGGATTGCAACAGGCTTTTGCCAACCCTGTCGCCAATCATCTCGATGAGATTGCGATTGTTGAGTATCCAGATGAAGTCAATTATTTTTCCATGCCTATCCCGCACTGCTTTGAATACCTGTAAGTAGTCAAAGGAACTGTCAAGCGTGGTTCTTAAAAGCTCCTCATTGGTTTTTATTTCATCCTGTGATTTTTTATTTTTAGCGATTTTTGCAGGAGTACCTATTGGACTGATAAGGGATTTTTTACCAGGAACAAGTAAGTTTTTTTTCTTTAGATCCATCTTGGCAGTAAGGTTAAATAGTTACTTAAAGCTACCAAATCCATTTGAATTTGGATATGCTTTCTAAATGTTAAGCCTATGACCTTTTTGCAAATCCGATAGCTATTGGATCGATCTGCCATCTTTCAATTCTGATCCCGAAATAAGATGTTCAAACCTTACTAAAAGGATGTGCTAAATAAAATATGAGCCTTCCCTATAAAATATTCAGTTTTTTTTTGGTGGTATATATAAAGTTATTACCTTCAATTACCTCTTGGATAATTCATAGATCCATCTGCGTTCTACATAAGATTTGATATTTAGATGCGATTTCCCTCGCAACGACCGGATTTGATTGTTGCACTAACTAACCTACAACCTGCAAGGATTTTTTGAACAAATTATAATAAATAGATTTATTATGATAAAGTAGTTTATCATAATAATGCTGAGGGCCGCCGATCAAAGTTAAATTAACCATTAAACCTTTTGGGCCCTTCTAAACATGGAGCTTCAGTTAATATTGAAGCTCCTGTTTTTTATACGCTGTTTACTTCTCCAACAAGAAATACACTGCCGCAAATAAGTATCAGGTCATCTTTATGAGCTTTTGACCTTGCTTCTTTGATCGCTTCGTTTACATCAGTAATTATTTTTCCGGTTAAACTGAATTTCCCTGCTTGTTCTTTCAGTGTTTCTGCGGGCAGGGCCCTTGGAATATGAGCCTGGGTAAAATAATAATTTGCGGAGTGAGGCAATAGGGATAAAACGGTATCGATCTCTTTATCTTTTACCATGCCGATGATTATATGCAGATCATGATGCTTTGTCAATTCAATTTGCTGAACGATTTGTTTTATTCCATCTTCATTGTGCCCGACATCTAAAATGATAGTTGGATTTTCATGAATAATTTCCCAACGGCCATGAAGCCCTGTGATCTTTTTTGTTTTTTGTAAACCATGCCTTATATCATCTTCATCTAATTTATAGCTGAGTTCATTCAAAACAGAACAAGCTTCAAGTACAGTTAATAGATTTTTACTTTGATAAATGCCAGGCAGATCAAGATGATATTTTTTGTGATCTGTTTTTCCCTGTTCTGCAACCTCAACCATCAACTCATGTTTTTCCCATTCCCAGCCTGCTACATTTCTTTCCTCAGTAGCCAAATGAAGCGGAGCATTTTTTTCTGCAGCGATATTATCAAATATTGATTTTGTTTCTGGGATTATTTCACCAATAATAACCGGAATTCCTGGTTTAATAATTCCGCCTTTTTCAAAAGCAATTTTTTCCAATGAATCACCAAGTATATTCATATGATCCCAGCCGATGTTTGTGATAACAGAAAGTTTGGGAGTAATAATATTCGTACTGTCAAATCGTCCACCAAGACCAACTTCCACAACAGCAACATCAACTTTTTGTTCGGCAAAATAATCGAATGCCATTGCCACCGTTATTTCAAAAAAACTGGGCTCTATCTCTTCGATGAGAGGTTTTATTTTTTCGGTAAAGGCAACTATAAATTTTTCAGATATTTCTTTTCCATTCACTTTTATTCTTTCCCTGAAATCTTTTAAATGTGGTGAAGTGTATAGCCCGGTCTTATAGCCTGCTGTTTGCAATATGGCAGCAAGCATATGACTTACCGATCCTTTACCATTGGTACCCGCAACATGAATGCTTTTAAATTCTTTATGTGGATTATTAAGATGTTCGCATAATGTTATCGTATTGGTCAGATCTTTTTTAAAAGCAGCGGCGCCAATGCGACTGTACATGGGTAGACGGGAAAAAAGATATTCAATTGTTTGCAGGTAATTCAATTTTTCAATTTTATCTAAGGGTGAATTAATGAATCATAAAGCTGATAATTTTCTTCATCAAAACAAACAAAATACACCTTAGTTATTAAATCGTTTTGATCCAGGAATTCTGTAACTGTATTAATAGCAATTTTAGCTGCTTCCTCTTTTGGATATCCATAGATACCTGTGCTGATATTTGGAAAAGCAATAGACGATAAGTTGTGTTTGAAGGCAAGTTTCAAACAATTCTGATAACAGGCAGCAAGAAGACTTGCTTCATTTTTTTTGCCATTGTTCCAAACAGGCCCTACAGTATGAATAACAAATTTTGCAGGCAAGTTTCCAGCAATCGTTATCACGGCTTCGCCTGTTTTACAGCTTCCTTGTTTGGCAATTATCTTTTTGCACTCATCAAGTATTGCTGTACCTCCTGCACGATGTATGGCGCCATCTACACCACCGCCACCCATCAGGCTTGAGTTAGCTGCGTTTACAATAGCATCGACTTTTATTTTGGTGATATCTTCTTTAATTAGTTCAATCTTTCCCATAAGCCGAACAAAAATAAAAATGCCATCTTGAAAAACAAGATGGCATGCACACTTAATCTTAAAGCCTATCCGCCTGTGCGGATATTAAATTCATATACGACAAGAGATTCTTCACCGGTTCTATTAAATTTATTTCTTCTCAACCAGTCCCTGATAATATCTTTTGCCTGGCTATCACTCATCAGCGAACCTCTCACAGTTCTTACAAGTGTACCTACACCATCAGCAGAAACTTTTATTTCCGCCTCCACTTTACCAGATATGTTTTCACCGGCATCTAATTTGCCCGAGGTTACAATGTTTCTGCTACCACTAACTCTTCTTGGTCCATTACCGGTACCCAAGCCAGTACCATTACCACCGCCAGTTCCTCCGCCAGTGCCACCACCATAACCGGAACCTTTTCCAACACCGTTCCCGTTTCCATTACCACCGGCAACATCATATTTATCGGCAGTGCCGCCACCGGTTCCTGTACCTGTAAGTGTTTTACCAGCTACTGCTTTAGGTTTAGGAGGAGCCGGAGTTTCAACTATCGGTTTAGGATTTGTTTTTACGATCGAAGCATTTTGATTTATAACCTTTGCTTCGGGTTTAGTTGCTACAGTTTTATTTACTGCTGGAGCATCTGGATCTTTATCGTCAGCCCGCAGTTCTTTAGTTTCATCAGGTACACCCGGAGGTACCGAAGCTTTTGCAATACCTTTTTCCTGGTCTGCCTGTACTTTATTTCCACCGCCGCCACCACCGCCTGATCTTACAGTCGGCGGAAAATCTTCAAGTGCTACCTCAACTAAAGTTTCTTGAGGAGGCAGCTCGAGTTTTGGCAAAGGCCATTTCCAAAGAATAAAAGTTAAAAGCATTGCCAGTGCAACACCAACAGTGATCATCATTGCCTGCCTGTTCTTTTCCCTTTCAAAACTTTGTAACATAGCGGTATAGTAATTCATACAAAAGTAACCGGGTGAGTTTTTGAATTCAAGGTATTGTTGTTCACACCTGTTGATTAAACGATGCAAAGCATGTGCAACTTGCTCTCATGTAGTTATTTTAATTGTTAATTTTTTGTTTATCCACAATATCTGAAAGGGAAAAGAAAATTTACATCGAATGTTCGTCATTGCGAGGCCATCAATTCAAGGGATAATTACTGATAGTATGGTAGGCAGAAGCAACCCGAAGAATATTTATAAAACCAGCAGTAGTACTACTATGAACTTCCGTTGCGACGCTCCGTTCAAATTTCTGTTCGTTATTGAGCAAGTATTAGCCAAATTTCTTATAAAGCCAGAAAGGAGCCAATCTCATTAATCTTGCGATCAGCCACCATCTTTTACTTATATATACTTTTTGCTTCTTTTTTTCAATCCCTGCTATAATTTGTCTTGCAGCTTTATCTAGAGGAACGACCCAAAATCTTTTATAACCCTCCACCATTTTAGTATCAACAAAACCCGGCTCAATACAAATTATCCCTATATCTTTTTTCATTCTCTTTGTCTTGATTGCCAAAGCTTCAAAATAGTTACTTTGAAAAGCTTTTGAAGCACTATAGGCGGGCACCCAACTGTTCCCTCTGTTTGCCCCGATAGACGAAATGACTGCCATGCTTCCATGACCTTGCCTGGAAAAATAATTAAAAGCCCAATTACTGACCTCTATAAAACCATACACATTAGTATCAACGGTAAGTTTATCTATTTCCCAATCCACTTCCTTACTTAATACACCAATTCCGGATGAATAGACAAGAATGTCGAGACCGCCGATCTTTTGAATAAGTGCAGTAAGTCTTTCAATATTTTCATTTCCCGTTACATCAAAACATTCAGACTTTATTTTATCGGGAAAAATGTTTTCGATCTCATTAAGTAGTTCCTTTCTCCTTCCTGTTATGCCAACAATATTTCCAGCTGCGGCATATAGTTCAGCCATCTTTCTTCCAATACCGGAGGTAGCGCCGACAATGATGATCTTCTTTATTTGAGTTTCGGGACTCATTTATTTTTTATCAATCTTATCGCACTAGGTAAGCCAAATACTGCACCAAGTCCTAATAATGCAAATGTATTTTCACCGGCTAATGAGCTTGTAGAATGAAATACCCGATCAATTACATAAAGACTGATAGTAGTGATCGCAAAACCAATAGAATTATAGATCGTCAATGCAGTTCCTTTTAATTCCTCAGGTGCATATTGTGCAACCAAAGTTGAGAATTGTGGTGAATCGGGAACAACGGTCAATCCCCAAACTAATAGTAGCAAAAGGAAAAGAATAAAAGGCATGGAATAACTAAGGGGTGAAATAAAACAACAAATACCTGAGATCAGCAAAGACCATATTGCCACTTTAGCGCTACCGATCTTTTCAGAGATATATCCTCCGGCAACACTTCCGATGGCCCCGATCGCAATAGCAATGAAACTTAAAAAAGGAATATTAAGATGCATGTCATTTTTCTTGTCATATAATTCGATCATCAATGGGAGAAAACCCCAGAAAGAATAAACTTCCCACATGTGTCCGAAATAACCAAACGCAGATTGTCTCCATTTTTTTGAACTGAATATTTTTCCAAATGCATCCCATCTGAAACTGCCGGAACTTTTTCTATATGGGCCATCTCCAACAAATAATAACATTATAACTCCACCAAACACAGCAACTGCCGAAGTAATGTATAAAACCGATCTCCAGGGTAATTCAAAATCGCGGTTCTTTAATAAATGCGGGAATGCAGTTCCTAATACTAGTGCTCCCAATAAAAACCCAAGTGCTTTGCCTAATCCTTTTTCATACCAGTCGGCCGCTATTTTCATTCCTACTGGATAAATACCTGCTAGAAAAAATCCAGTGAGAAAGCGAAACAAGAAAAGAGTATTTCCATCGGTTACAAACCATACAACTGCAGAGTTGGTCAATGCGCCAAGCAATGAGCTGATGAAAAATAATTTGACAGGAGAAAAACGATCTGCTAAAGAAAAGAATGCAAACACTAATGTGCCTGCAATAAAACCAAGCATCACAGCAGCTGTAACAAGGCTTACAGCGTATTGGCTTAAATGAAGTGATTCTTTCAGTTCCGGCAATACTGCATTTCCAACAAACCAAAGTGATGTGCCTGCGAATTGAGACAGGACTATAACGGGTAATACTTTTTTGTTGATTTTAATTTCAGTCAAGCAATTGGTTTTATTTTTTAAGATTGGCGATCACCAAACCGGACACAACTAAAATAAAACTAATAATATGAATAGGAGTAATTTTTTCACCCAGGAAAAAAACTGCTTCAATGCTGCTGAATACTGGTATTAAATTTCCAAACAATGCAGTTCGTCCGCTTCCTAATGCACCAATTGCTTTGTTCCAGATATAAAAACAGATAACAGATGTGCCTAATCCGAGGTAAAGAATAGTTGAAAGGTTTGCAACGTTGATCTCAATACCGCCAAATTTATTTAGCTCAGCTAAATAAAATGGAAAAAGAATAATAGTACCTAACAGAAAGATTATAAAAAGAAAATTAACAGGATGTGTTCCTCCGGGTTTCTTTTTTACGGTTGTATTGTAAATGGCAAAAGAAAGTGCGGCAGCCAGTATCCACCAATCGCCTTTGGTAAATTTGAGTGATAGAAGATTGTGAATATCCCCTTTGCTTAATAATAACAGGATACCACAAATACAATCAAGCATACCGGCAATTCTCAAAGCAGGAATTTTTTCTTTTAAAAATATTCTAGCAAGAATGACTGACATGATAGGAGAGGAACAAGTACCGAGAATAGCCATATTGATCGCACTTGAATAATGCCCGGCAACATATACAAACGTATTGAACATACTTATACCAGTAATTGCCGCAAGAAGAAAGAACAAAAATCTTTGTTTAAGAACTTTTATTTCTGCAAAAAAATATTTCCATGCAAAAGGTGCAATGATGATAGTGGCCGTAAGCCAGCGATAAAAAGCAAGAGTGACCGGCTGAATTGTTTTAATAACACCTCTTGCGATAATAAAATTACCGGACCAAATGAGGGTGGCGAGTACTGCGAAACTGATTCCTATAAAAACCTGTCGTTGGTGATGGGCTGTGTTATCCATTAAGTGGATTCAAAAATACTTCTTTAGGACATAGAAGCATGCGCAAAATCCATTTCAAAGTTTCCCTTGATACGTTCAATTGAAGGATTGAAATAACCGAATTTAAGGTCAGGGAATTCTTCGCGGATCAGTTCCATTAATTGTTTTACTCCAAGACATTCGCCGGTATCGGTTACACCTATTTTTCCAAGATACCAATCGGGGTCAATATTGAAATTGCGCCACTGGATCATCTTTAACCCTGTTTCTTTAATAAGCTTTCTTAATGCTTCATACTCAGCGACTGAATCTGTCATTCCGGGAAATACAAAATAATTGATAGATGTCCATCCGCCATAACTATTCATCACTTTCAGGCTTTCAACAATTTCATCAAAGTCGTAGTTGTTGGGACGATAATAAGGCATATAAATTTCTCTTCTTGCTGAGTTGGTGCTAACACGAATTGAATTCAATCCAGCTTCGCATAAAATTTTTACAGCCTTTGGATCGGAGCCGTTTGTATTGATATTAATACTTCCTTTATTCGTGTGCTTTCTTATTTCAATGATCGAGTCACGGATCGTTTCCCACATCAATAGCGGTTCACCTTCACAACCCTGGCCAAAACTTATTAATGGATAAGGAGCTGTCTCAAGATGCGGAACAGTGAACTCTACTATCTCTTCCGCCCTTGGTTTAAAATTCAAACGATCCTGTGTTGATACAATAGGCTCTTCATCTGGTTGCAATGAAATACACCCAACACAGTTTGCATTACATGCCGGTGAAACCGGAACAGGACATTCCCAACGACCCAAAGAAAAATTTCTTGCAGCAGGACAATTATAGGTCAGGCAGCAATTTTCCATCAAATGCTTTACAAGACGATTATGCGGGTATGCTTTTAATAAATGTGTAGCGCCAACATTTATTTTTTGTTGATCATAACCTGTACATTCCTGGCGGATATCTTTTTCAATTCTTACAGCAGGCACATAAAATTTATTATCATGCCAGCCAACTGCAGTGTAACAAAACAACGGAAGTACCGGTGCATCTTTTTCTGATTCATAAGCGGCCAAATAAAAGCCTGTATGTGCAGGAGGAATAAATGCAGCAACAGCCCATCCTTTTTCGCACAAACGCATTTCACCAGTCTTTACATCAATACCAATACCTCTTCGGCCTGGTAACTCATAAAGAGAACCGCCTTCAGGTAATTCTATCCATTCATCTTCCGGGATTGGTAGAGCATCCCAGCCGCTACGACCAGTAGTGTATAATGAAGTGTCTTCAAAAATATTTCCTTTGCTATCGGAGTAAAGAATGTATGGAGAATGTTTAAAGTTCAAGGCTGAATGTTGAATGAAAAATCAATTTGCGAAGGTCGTTATTTATTCAATTGCTGACGGCAAAAATCGTTGAATTCTTTTTCATTAATTGTTGATGATATATCAGCGATCTGTTGTTGAATTATCCTGTTGTTTTTGAAATCAATGGTAAGTAATCCGTCCTTTATCATCAAATTGCTTAACTCCTGCCAATCAATTTTCTTCCTGGGAAAAGAAGGATAAATTACCTGGCTCTCACCAACACTAACTATTGGTTTTTGTAAAGCCGCAATATGTAGAATCATAAAAAGGAAATTGAGTAGACCGACCACCCAATAACCCGCAAGTATCCATGCGAGTGACAACACAAAAAAAGCACCTGTTAATGGTGATCTTTCACTTTTGGTTCTGGAATAAAAAGCTATGAACGCAGAAAATATTGCTATTGCTGCCATGATAAATGGCATCCAATTTTTAAAATCTTTTAAATAAGTAATGAATAATAGACCAACAAGGTTTAGAATAAGCAAAAAAATACTGATCCTTTTATATGACACTTCTTTTTCATTTTTCAGGATCAGTTCAAATTGTTTCATTGCTGAATAGAATTACAGAAAGTACAAGGGTGCGACGCAAGAAAAGCTAAATAGATAGATTCCGTTGGGTAAATTATAATCTTAACTACTACTTGCAACCAGCAAATTACAAAGCTTGAAAAGAATTCTTGAGCTAACATTGCTATCCCAATCATTTTCACCTACGCCAGTTTCATTAAGATCAAAGCCGATCAGCTTTTTACCATTCTTTATTAGCTTATTGAAAATGTAAAATATCTGTTCGGTTTCCATACCGCCTTGTACCGGTGTGCCGGAGTTTGGACAAAGTTTTGGATCAAGTCCATCAACATCAAAACTTATATAAACTTTTTCGGGCAACTTGCTAATGATCTCATCTGCCACTTGTCTCCATGTCTGCCCTTCGTACACTCTTTCTTTCAACTCACGGTCAAAGTAGGGGATGACCTTATAATTACTATTGAAAATATATTCCCATTCCGCTTCGCTGTAATCACGAACACCTACCTGCACCAATCTTTCAATTTCAGGAATTTCATTCAGCGCATTATACATAATGCTTGCATGCGAATAAACAAAACCCATATATGCTTTGCGGAGATCACAATGCGCATCTATTTGTAAAATTCCAAAGTTGCCATGTTTCTCGGCGATGGCTTTCATAAAACCAAGCGGGATGCTATGATCGCCACCTAACAAGCCAACCAATTTATTTCTATCAAGTAAAGATTTTGTTTGTTCATATACCCACTTATTCAAAAAAAGGCTGCCTTCATTTACATCCTTCAGGGTTTTTGTCATGAACTGGTTGGCCTCTACGGCATCACCTTTGGATATATAATCAATGAACAGCTCGGCTTCTTTGCGGAGGTAATCACTTTTTAATAAAACCTTGCGATCGATCGCTTTCATAAAAAAACCCTGCTTCCATGCTTC
>JBIOVR010000097.1:0-5334 GCA_044867875.1 Chitinophagaceae bacterium | reverse complement strand
GTGATACATGAAAATGCCTGGGGCCTGAAATCACTGGCGTATCCGATCCAGAAAAAGACAACTGGTCTTTACTGGGTACTGGAATTTACTGCGCCATCCGACTTCAACGAGAAAATGAAGATCCAGCTTCTCCGTGACGAATCAGTGCTTCGTCACCTTGTAACCAAACTCGATAAATACGCCGTCGAGTACAATGCTAAAAAGAAAAGTGGCGCACCAACAGGAAAAGAAAAAATAGCAAAAGCAGTGGAGGCTTAATACTATGGCAAAGGCAAATGAAATAAAATACCTGACGGCCATTAAAAGCGATAAGATCGTAAAAAAATTCTGTCGTTTTAAAAAATATGGCATCCGCTACATCGATTATAAAGATGTAGAGTTTTTGAAAAAGTTTTTGAATGAACAAGGTAAACTTCTTCCCCGCCGCTTATCTGGTAATTCATTGAAGTACCAGCGTAAAGTAAGTGATGCTGTGAAGAAAGCCCGTCAAATGGCTTTGTTACCTTATGTAACTGATTTATTGAAATAGGCACATCCCTAACTCCCGATTTGAAATTGGGAAGACAATGAAGCCTGTTATTCATTGGGATAAAAACTAGAATCATGGACGTAATATTAATTCAAGATGTAGATAATCTCGGCGGCGCCAATGAATTGGTGAAAGTAAAAAATGGCTATGCCCGTAATTATCTTATCCCCCGCAAGATGGCAGTTGAAGCAAGCCAAAGCAATGTGAAGCAAATGCAAGAAAAACTGAAGCAGGCAAAGAAGAAAGAAGATAAGATGCTTGCTGAAGTAAACAGTGTAATTGCTAAGCTGCAAGAAGCTCCTTTGAAAATTGGCGCTAAGACCGGAACAAGCGGAAAGATCTTTGGAAGTGTAACATCTTTACAGATCAGCCGTGCTATCCGCGAACAAAAAGGATATGAGATCGACCGTAAAAGGATCAACATCACTGATGAAGTGAAAGAGATCGGTTCTTATAAAGCTCATATTGATTTTGGCAACGGCAAAAACGCCGATGTTGATTTTGAAGTAGTGGGTGAATAAACCTTTAATTCAAACTATTATTAGAAAGCTTTTCCCTCTGGGAGAAGCTTTTTTATTGAGCCTAAATAGTTGGTTACTTCAAGGTTAAGCCCTGGCAAAAGGCCTGACCAAAAATTTACAATATTATCATTTAAAAACCGTTATTTTGTATTGTATTCGGTGCTCTTTACAGTTTCGCAAGTTCATGAACGTTTCGATTTTCGGTAAATGTTCTTTGATTATTGGTTACTGTTGACACTTATTTTGTTTTAAAAAATTTCTCAAAAAATGAACATTTACGCAGGAAATCTCAGCTGGAACCTGAAAGATCAGGATCTGCAAAATCTTTTCGCCACACACGGTGAAGTAAGCTCAGCAAAAATTGTTACCGACAAATTCACAGGCCGTAGTAAAGGCTTTGGTTTTGTTGAAATGCCAAACGACGACCAGGCTAATGCAGCTATCACTGCATTGAATGGTACTGAAGTTGATGGCCGTAATATCGTTGTAAACGAAAGCCGTCCTAAACAGGAAGGTGGCAGTGGCGGCGGTGGCGGCTTCAAAAAACGCAGCTTCGGCGGCGGTGGCGGTGGCGGCGGTTTCAAAAAAGGCGGCTACAACAAAGGTGGAGGTAGCGGTGGCTATCGCGACCGTGGTGGTTACAACAGCGATTATTAATATCTAATAAATATTCACTGTCTTTAAAGTCTGGTTTCGTTTTGCAACGAGGCCAGACTTTTTTATTTTCAACTAAAATTAAAATGTTAGAACTATCTCCGGTTATCGCTGGCTGTATGAAATGGGGACAATGGGGTGTAAAATATTCCACTGAACAATACCTCCAGCTTGTAGAAGATTGCATAGTAAATAAGATCACATCATTTGATCATGCGGATATCTATGGCGATTATACAGTAGAAGAAGAATTTGGAAATGCATTAAAGCTGAAACCACATTTGCGCCAGCAAATGCAATTAATTACAAAATGTGGTATAAGAAGATTGACACCGAACAGGCCTGAACATAAAATTCATTCGTATGATACAAGCAGGTTACATATTATCACATCTGTTGAACGATCATTAAGAAATTTAAATACAGATTATCTTGACCTGTTATTTATTCATCGTCCTGATGCATTAATGAACCCACAAGAAATTGCCGAAGCTTTTTCACAATTGAAACAGGAAGGAAAAGTTTTGCATTTTGGTGTTTCAAATTTTACTCCTTCACAAATGGATATAATGATGAGTGCTTTCAAAGTGGAGTTTAATCAATTGGAAGTTTCCATTTTGCATCTGGATCCGTTTCATGATGGTTCACTTGATAAATGCATACAACATAATATTCGTCCCATGGCGTGGGGACCATTGGGAAGCGGAAAACTTTATAATAACGACGGTGATGAAAGAACTACCAGGATATTATCAGTGGCAAATATTCTCTCCGAAAAATATAATTGCTCCGCTGATCAAATATTATTAGCCTTTCTTTTTAAACATCCTTCAAAAATAATCCCTGTTATTGGCTCTACTAAAATTGAACGATTAACATCGGCTTATGATGCTACTAAAATAAATATTGAAAGAGAAGAATGGTTTATGCTCTGGCGTGCAAGTAAAGGACATGAAATTCCATAAGATACCCAACCAATAAAGGCTTAAAAAAACTAACAATGAGAAATATTCTTTTAACCATTGCAACAGCAATATTTATTTTTTCTTGTAATCAACCTGAAAAAGATGCGGCTGATAAAATTTATTTCAATGCAAAGATCTGGACAGGTGACACATCTAATAAATGGGCTGATGCAATTGCAATAAAAGGAAACGAGATCATTTATGTTGGTAAAGATTATCAATCATTCAAAGGTGTCAATACAGAGATGGTCGATCTCGGTGGTAAATTAGTGACGCCGGGTTTTATTGATAATCACACTCACTTTCTCAGTGGAGGATATAATCTCTCTGCAGTTGATCTTCGTAAAGCAAAGACTCCACAGGAATTTATTTCTATTCTCAAAGAATTCTGCCAAAAACAAAATGATGATCGCTGGATACTTGGTGGCGATTGGGATCATGAGGCCTGGGGTGGTGAACTTCCTTCCCGTAGTTGGATCGATTCAGTAACCGGCAATCATCCACTTTTTGTTAATCGTTACGATGGTCATATGGCACTGGCAAATTCAAAAGCATTAGAACTTGCCGGGATAAATAAAAACACTAAAGTTCCTGCAGGTGGTGAAATGAGAAAAGATGCAAAAGGAGAATACACCGGTGTTTTAAAAGATGAAGCAATGGGATTATTGTATAAAGTAATTCCCGATCCTTCAGAAAAAGAGCTGGATGAATACTTGCATGCGGCCATGCAACATGCTTTTGAAAATGGTGTAACACAAGTTCATGATGTGGCAAGCTATGGAGGATGGACCGATCTTGCTACCTATCGAAGAAATTATGCAAACAAAAAATTGGATTTGCGTATTTATTCCTTTGTTCCTTTAAGTACCTGGAAAAAACTGGATTCGTTGTGTAAAAAAGAGGGCAAAGGTGATGACATGCTTCGCTGGGGTGCATTAAAAGGATTTATGGATGGTTCATTAGGTTCTACTACTGCGTGGTTTTATCGACCTTATCTTGATGATCCGAAAACATCCGGCTTCAACGTTACTGATACATTAGATATACGCAACTGGGTTTTAGCTGCTGACTCTACCGGTCTTCACATTGCAGTGCATGCAATTGGTGACAGGGCAAACGATTTTATTTTAAATGTTTTTGAAGAAGCTGAAAAGAAAAACTCTGCAGATCATCGTTTTCGAATTGAACATGCACAGCATCTGTCTCAACAAGCTATTCCACGATTTGCACAATTAAAAGTTATTCCATCAATGCAGCCATATCATGCCATCGATGATGGACGCTGGGCCTATAAAAGACTAGATGATGCAAGACTGAAAGGAACCTATGCTTTCAAAAGTTTATTGGATGTAAAAGCAATACTTACATTCGGGTCTGATTGGACGGTTGCCCCATTAAAACCATTACAGGGAATTTATGCCGCAGTTACACGAAGAACATTGGATGATAAAAATCCAAATGGATGGTATGCTGAACAAAAAATTTCTGTTGAACAAGCATTGAAATGTTATACCACTAATAATGCTTATGCAGGGTTTCAGGAAAATAAAGTAGGTATACTGAAAAAAGGAATGCTTGCTGACCTTGTTGTTTTAGACGAAAATATTTTTGAAATAGTACCTGAAAAGATCGTAGATATAAAAGTGTCGAGAACAATTGTAAATGGCAAGCAGGTATATTTGAAACAATAGACCTCTTCTCCGCTAATTAAATAACACAGTTGTGACAATAAGGTTCTTTCATGTGACAACACCTTTATTTGGCTTGTATTTTGAATTCTCTATAATGCAGAAATTAAAATCTTAACCTATGTCGCATAAACTTTGTAACATTCTTATACCGGTAGATTTTACCAGTAAAAATAAATGGGCCAGTGCAAAAGGAATTGAAATGGCAAATCAAATGAATTGTAATATTCATTTGGTAAATATTGTTAAGCCAAATTTTTTTAGTTCAATCACTCCTTATGAATCTCGTGTAGACAGGTTGAACAGTTATGATAAGCTTAAGGACTTGGCAGTATCTTACTCAAATCACTTATATGGGAATGGAAAAATAGAAATTAGCTTACTTGAAGGCAACACAACAAACAAGTTAGCTGAATATATCCGGGATTTTGAAATGGATATGGTAGTGTTGGGGTTATCAAGTAATAATTTGTTTCAACGCAGGATATCCTCTTCCTCTATTAATAAGATCGCAAAAAAAGCAAATGTACCGGTGCTCGCCGTTGGTTCAAATCTTATCATGGTCAAGAACCCGGTAGAAGAAAATAAAACACCTCGTTGGTGGAACAAACTCTACAATAAAATTCTTACTTATGGCTCAGAGATACCTGTGATGACAATGAGTAACTAGTGATAGAGTCATAAAGAAGCGTCCCGACATAGTTGGGACGCTTCAATTTTTTAATACCTGAATAAATATTTTGCCGGCAGCATCTCAATTTCGAGTCTCTTAGCGGAATAATATTCCCCATCAAGATGCGTATCCATTGGTTGTTCACTTGTAACTATTAATTTTTTTGTCCTGAAATGTTTTATAAAAGGAAGTCCCAGATGTTTTCCTTTTTCAATAACAGGCAACCAACGCAATCTCAGGAAAGGATGAAGCTTTTCTACCATTACAACATCCAGTAAGCCATCGTCAATTACAGATGAAGGTG
>JBIOVR010000096.1:0-3110 GCA_044867875.1 Chitinophagaceae bacterium | reverse complement strand
TGATCTTCCTCGTTTTTATTCAGTGATAGACGAGGATACGACAAAATATAAAATGGCATTGTCATGGTTGATGACATTTCGGGGCATTCCACAATTGTATTATGGAGATGAAATATTAATGACGGGTTTTACAAATCCGGATGGAAATGTCCGACTGGATTTTAAAGGCGGATGGACAGAGGATAGAGAAAATAAATTCACAAAAGAGGGAAGAAGCCCAAAAGAGGATAATATTTTTCAATACCTAAAACGTTTTGCGAATTTCAGGAAGAATTCTTCTGCTATTACTACCGGCAAATTGATGCAATATCTTCCTGTTAATGGTGTATATGTTTATTTCCGCTATGATGAAAAACAAACTGTGATGTGTGTAATGAATACAAGTGATAAATCCGCAACGATCGATCTTTCAAAATATGCAGAACGAATGAAAGGATTCACAAAAGCATATGATGTAGCAACAGGAGTTACATTCGATCTTGAACCAAAACTTACACTTGGCGAAAAATATTTATTGGTAATGGAATTGAAGAAATAGTTTATATAAAAATATTCCAGATAGATTGTTGGCCCCATGTGCCCCAATCTTTAGATACTTTTTCTACTGCTTGTTTTAATTCTGCCGCTACTTTCTTTTTCCCTTTCGTTGGCGGTAAAATTATATTTGTATTAACTCCGTTCACTTGCAATTTAGTAGCGATCCAACTCGTAAACATTCTTGGGATCGTGATACCGAGGATCATTCCCGGTAAACCATGAATACCCATTGGGCCACCACTTACAGTTATTTCATCCGTATAAAATGCAAATATGTAAACACTGTCAAAAATAACAGCCTGTGCTTTTCTACAAACAAAACCTGCTATCTCTCGGGTTTCATTCGGCATAACTTTCCAGTCCAATTTCATCAAAGAATCAGCAAGTATATAGGTTTGATCAAAAACGAATTTTTGGTTTACCCTTGTGTTACCATTGAAATCGTTGTACCAGACATTATCTTCCGCATTATTAGTGCCCCAGGGCAATTTGTCTTTTTCATTCAACCGGTCATATTTGTAAATGGTTTTATTATCATTAAAGGTCAAATGATAATAAGTAGTTGAAAAATTGGGCATTTTATTCTTGAACATTTCACCGAAAAAGCCATCGCCAAACATTCGATGATTGTTTACTCTTACCTCGTATTCGATCATTCCGCTATTAATAAACTGCTGTGCATTTGCTGAAATTGCAGTTATAATTATTATTGAAGCAATTATCTTTTTCATGCGAACTATTTTTAATGATTAAAACATTTTTGCTGGCTTGCCATTCTTTGAAATGTTCCAGGTTGCCGTCAACAGCCAGAATCTTTTGAGGGTCTCATAATAAGTTTCAGTATAGCTATAGCTGCTGAAATTCCTGTTATAGCCCTTGTTCTGGTTTAAAATATCATTTACCTGGATCTTTAATTCAAATTGGTTCTCTTTGAAGAATCTTTTAATGAGATAACCGTTCCAGGTGGTGAAGCTATTGGCATCAGGGAAACGTGGATCTTCCTGGCGCATTTGTAATGATACGTCAGAGCCAACTTCCCATTTCTTTGCAAACGTTTTACTTCCGCTGCCATTTAAGTTGATTGACCAATATTGTGCATTGGCACTTGAATTCACCGATGACTTGGAGTCATTCCAACTGAAACTTGTGGAGAGCCATGCATTATATTTTTCCGGCTTGTAAGTATTGGTTTGAACCCGGATACTATAGCTCTTGGTAATATTTATGTTCTTTACTCCATTAATATATTCAACGCTACGGTTAAAATTATAACCTGGTCCAACACCATTTCTCCAGCCAAATCCTTTTATTTTAAATCCATAGTCAGAATAAAATCTTACATAATAATTTCCGTCGGCATTTACAGTCAGGTAGCTTCTTTTTCCTGAACTATCAACGAAACTCGCTTGCACAAAAGCATTATCAGTAAATCCAAATCCTAGGTTAGTGAACATGCTTCTTTCTTTCAGCACATTATAGAAATTATAGCCAGCATCAAAACTATGTCTGAAGGACTGTTTCAAAAAAGGGTTACCGAGATATACATTCAAGGGATCTGTATTTACACGAGTTGGCTGTAATTGTTCTAATGAGGGAGCTGTAGTAGTACCATTGTAGTTAATACGAAGACTCTCATTTGGCTTGAATTTATAAGTATAGTTAGCTCTTGGAATAAAGTTCACAAAATTATAATGAACAATAGTGTCTCTTGTCAGATCCTTTTTTTCAAACTGGTTAAAATCAACAGAACCGCCGAACGTAAGACTGTATTTTTTCTTATTAAGACGGAAACTTAAACCCGGGGTATTTTGAGTCCTGTTAAATACGAAAAAATTACTTAACGAATCAACCATCTCATCGTATTTGCCATTAATGTTCTTGATATTGGTAAGGCGATCACTCTTGTTATTATTATACGCAAATCCGTAAGTGAGCTCCAGGTAAAAATCTTTTTTTAGTGGTTCTGTGTAAGAGATCTTCGTACTTACGGTATTATTGATATTGTCAGTTATATTTTGTTGATCAGTTGTGTCACGTTCATCAAGAACTCCATTCTTATAATAGTTATTCAGGGAAAATAATAGCCCGTCAGATTCTGTACGGTTCCAGTTAAAATCTGCATTGATGGAAAGTGTTCTTGCAAGTTTTTTAAACTTATGCCTCCAAAGCAGGGAAGAGGCTACATTGTTTTTATCTGTGTTTGTTTCACTTTTCCTCCTGGCCTGGTTAATATATCTTCCTTGGTCATCTAATGTTTCAGTTGAATAATCAACATTGGCAAGACTTGAGTTATTATTGAAACGTGAGGTCCACTTTACTGAATTGTTTGAATCAAGATTAAACTCCATAGTCATATTAACAGCATGCTTGTTTGTTGAAGTGCGATTGTCAGAGACGCTATTACTGCTCCATGGAGTAGTGTTGGGTAAAAATGTCTGTGAAAAAGTTTTTGTTATTCCCGGTGCAATAACTTTTGAATATTTATAACCGCTGTTAAAACTATTTTTTGCGTTATTAAATTTATCGCTGTAATGAAAACCGGCGTTCCAGTTTTGTGGAATTCCATTTCTGCC
>JBIOVR010000095.1:0-11907 GCA_044867875.1 Chitinophagaceae bacterium | reverse complement strand
GAATGAATGCGGCGGTTGGTCCATATACCTGGTATTTGGATCCGCCAAACAAGGCACCGAATAAACCGGCAATGGCACCGCCAACTATTCCTTGTTCAGGTCTTAGGCCTGAAGCCATTGCAAATCCCATGGCTAATGGAATGGCAACAGCTGCTACAATTAATCCTGCTGTCAGGTCTTTAAAAATATTTTTTGTAAGATTTCCTTTGCTGAGGTCTTCATAACGGCCATCATTGGGATTTAAAAAAAACTTTAACCGTTGTAATATTGTTTGTTTTGTTTCCATAAATTATTTTTTTAGAAATTATGCAGCAATGTTTTTATTAGTAGCCATGTTTTGTTGAGGCTCTGCATCACTGAACATTTTTTTTGTAAAATGAACCTTACCATTTTCCACGCTGTACATGCCGCCGACGAGGCCGATCTTTCCTTCTTTATAAAGTGTCCTGATTATCGAACTTCTTTCCAATATTTCATCCATACTGTTCAGTACATTAGCATAAGCAACTTTTTCATTGAGAATGTCATGAGGGATATGATCCATGTTTGCATCTGCTTTTTCGACTGCTGGTTTTATTTTTTCCAAAAGCCCCGTCAGGTTTCCCATTTCTACATGATTAACTGCTCCGTCAATGGCGCCACATCGGCTGTGTCCAAGAACAACAATGAGTTTTGACCCGGATACTTTGCAGGCATATTCCATACTGCCCACTATATCATCATTCACAATATTTCCGGCAATGCGGATACTGAAAATATCACCGAGCCCCTGGTCAAAAATTAATTCGGTAGATGTGCGGCTATCCATACAGCTAAGCACTACGGCGAATGGATGTTGCCCGTCCTGTATCTCATCTAATTGTTGCAGTAGATTGCGGTTCATTTTCAGGTTATTGATAAATCTTTTATTACCATCTTTCAATACTTCAAATGCCAGTTGTGGCGTAAGTGTCTCCAGGAATTCTTTGGTATGCGTTTTCATTTCATAAATTTTTTTATTGAAAAAATAAATTTGCATATGCATGCGAAAGGATTCCGCAATACATTATCTCCCGGGTATACTATTAGCGAATGATCAGCTTAAGCATATCATTGCCTGCTAAGTTTTACATGTTAAAAACCGGGAATATTTATGAAAGAAAATTGGGAGGAGGGGATTGTACTTCTCCATGATAAGCTACATACACATCGTAAGAGTGACGATGATCATGATTTAATTTGTAGCTGAGAATAAAGTTATGATCGTCTGTGTGATGAAGCCATTCTTCAGATACTGTTGAAGAAGGAGCTTTTTCTTCCGTTGTGTTTGCCAGTGGATTTGTTTCTTCATTGTCTACTGGTGAATCAACAGGGGCGGATCTTGATTCGTGTTTTGCCAATTCTTTCTGGAATGAATACACATATGGCAGACTCACTGTAAGCCATGCCAAAGCAAAAAACATAACAGTTGCGGCTACTATATGCTTCAGTTTATATGGGGGTCTGCTTTTCATCCGGGCGACAAAAATAGTGTATGCTAACGAAAAAGAGAACCGTTCGTGGAATAAAAAAGGATTAATGACAAACAAATGTTACTTATACTTCTTTTGAACTTTGTGGAAGCCGGTCATATTCACCTTTTAGTGCATACCAGCCAAATATCATTAGCCCAATAGCGATTGGAATAAAAATGACCACAAAGACGATCCATTGAATTTTTGTATCAAGAACGGGGTGCTTTGCAATTTCTTCTGCAGCTGTTTTAATTAAATAATAAATGGCAAGTGGGCCAAGAATGATCCATAAAATTCCCGCATATTTTTTTACTGTATTCATAGATTAATTTAATCAGTGACAGTTTTGTCAATTTTATTTGAAATATAAAGTGTGCCGATCACAAGGCAAACCGCGGCTATAATTATAGGATAATAAAGCCCCACCAGTTTATCGCCGGTATATATTGTTGTCAAAAGTGTTGCAATAAAAGGAGTTAATCCGCCAAACACTCCATTACCGATATGATAAGGCAGACTCATAGACGTGTACCGGATCTTAGTTGGGAACAGTTCTACTAGAAATGCAGCGATCGGACCATACACCATTGTTACATACAAGACCATGATAAAAATTATAATGACCATCATTCTATAATTTTCGTCATCCAGCAATTTTGAAGTTTTGATATCAGGTTTTAAAGTGACTTTGCCTGTATCTGCATAAAGTGTATCAGTTTTTACTTCTACTGATCGTATCCCTTCTTTATAATGACGAGTGCTGGTTACCGTTCTTAATGAATTTCCTGAGTTGCTGATCGGGATCAGCTTTGTTTTTATTTCATTCCTTGTAACCAGTTCTTTTTTATTTGTTGTATCTGAAATAGAAAACAACTGGTTGAAAAGTGGTCTGTAGGTCACTATAGCGAGAAACATTCCTGTGAGCATGATCCATTTTCGCCCAACCTTATCACTCCATTTTCCAAATAATACAAAAAATGGTGTTGCAAAAAGTATGGCCCATATTAAAATGGTTCGGGATTGTTCAAAATCTATTTTACAAACATTTTCAATAAATGATTGAGCATAGAATTGACCGGTATACCAGACTACACCTTGTCCCATTGTTGCTCCAAATAAAGCAAGCAATACCATTTTCAAATTTCCTTTATGCGCAAAACTTTCTTTTAATGGATTGATAGAGGTTTTCCCTTCAGTTTTCAATTTGGAAAACAAAGGCGACTCTTTCATCTTTAACCGTATATAAATGGAAACTGCTACAAGAATTATTGAAACAAGAAAAGGTATACGCCAGCCCCAGTCATTGAATTTAATTATTGAAGTGGCCCTGTCTGAGTCAAGACTATGCCTCGTTATTAAAATGATTCCAAGAGATAAAAATAAACCAAGCGTTGCTGTTGTTTGTATCCATGAAGTGAAATAACCTCTGCGATCTGCCGGCGAATGTTCAGCAACATAAGTTGCGGCGCCGCCGTATTCACCTCCCAATGCTAATCCTTGTAATAATCTTAAGACAAGAACAATAATTGGGGCAAACACACCGATGCTTTCATAGGAGGGAATAAGACCAATTGCAAAAGTGGAACCGCCCATAATAATGAGAGTAAGCAAAAAAGTATACTTGCGGCCAATAAGATCTCCCAATCTTCCAAATACCAGGGCGCCAAATGGACGAACAATAAAGCCGGCTGCAAATGTTGCCAATGTTGAAAGCAATGCTGCCGTTGGATTTGTTTTTGGGAAAAACTGGTTGGCAATCACAGTCGCAAGACTTCCGAAGATGTAAAAATCGTACCATTCAATGAGTGTGCCAACAGAAGAAGCAAGGATCACACTGCGGATGCTCGTTGGTTTCATGCGATCAAGTTAATTAATTATGAAACAAACAGAAATTTTTTATTCGATGCGACAAATCTTCATATAAAGATTTTAAATAGAAAATACTTTTAATAAAAGCGGAATATGTTGGGAAAGGATCATGTTTCGTACTTTTAAAGTTCAAAAAAATTGCTATGTCATATCCCTTCCAAATAAAGTCGCAAGAGCAATATGAAAAAGCTTATCGTGAAAGTGTAGAACGACCTGAAGAGTTCTGGGCATCCGTGGCTGAAAATTTTCAATGGCGAAAAAAATGGGACAAGGTTTTAGAATGGAATTTTAAAGAGCCAAATGTAAAATGGTTCCAGGGTGGCAAACTTAACATCACTGAAAATTGCATTGATCGTCATTTGAAAACGATGGGTGAGAAACCTGCATTCATTTGGGAACCGAATGACCCGGGAGACAGGGTAAGAGTGATTACCTATAATCGTTTGCATAAAAGAGTTTGCCAGGTAGCACAGATGTTAAAGAATAACGGAGTAAAAAAAGGTGATCGGGTTTGTATTTATATGGGCATGGTTCCTGAGTTGGTTTATGCAATATTGGGCTGTGCAAGAATTGGTGCAATACATAGCGTGATATTCGGAGGTTTCAGTGCACAAAGCATTGCAGACCGGTTAGAAGATGCACAAGCAGAATATATCATTACATGCGATGGTGCTTATCGCGGCGGAAAAGATATTCCCTTGAAAAGTGTGATCGATGATGCATTGATCGGCAATAAAAAAGTAAAGAAGGTAATTGTTTATACAAGAACAAGAATTCCTGTTTCAATGATCAAGGGAAGAGATTTGTGGTGGGAAGATGAAATGGACCATGCAGAAACACAAGTAGAGAAGGATGGAGTTGTTTCTTTTCCTGCAGAAGAAATGGATGCAGAAGATCCTTTATTTATTTTATACACGTCAGGTAGTACAGGCAAGCCAAAAGGAGTAGTTCATACCTGTGCAGGTTATATGATCTGGACCACTTACACTTTTGTAAATGTGTTTCAATACAAACCCGGTATTATTCATTTTTGTACAGCTGATATTGGATGGGTAACGGGGCACAGTTATATTGTTTATGGACCATTAGCTGCTGGAGCTACATCAGTAATGTTTGAAGGAATTCCAACTTATCCCGATGCAGGACGTTTTTGGGATATAGTTGATAAACACAAAGTCAATATTATTTATACAGCACCAACAGCATTAAGAAGTTTAATGGGATTTGGTTTGGAACCATTAAAAGGAAAAGATCTTTCATCATTAAAAATTTTAGGAACTGTTGGCGAGCCGATCAACGAAGAAGCATGGCACTGGTATGATGAGAATATTGGTAAAAAGAAATGCCCGATCATTGATACATGGTGGCAAACAGAAACTGGTGCTTGTCTTATTTCGAATTTAGCGGGAGTGACACCGGCAAAACCATCTTGGGCAACATTACCAATGCCAGGTGTTCAACCTGTATTGGTCGATGAAAATGGAAAAGAAGCAACTAAAAAAGATGAACATGGTTTTATCAAAGGAAATCTTTGCATTAAAGCACCCTGGCCAGGTATCATAAGAACTACTTATGGTGATCAAGAAAGATGCCGGAAAAATTATTTTGCCACTTATGAAAATTTATATTTCACAGGTGATGGAGCATTGAAAGATGAAAATGGTTTTTACCGGATAATAGGAAGAGTAGATGATGTACTAAATGTAAGTGGCCATCGCATTGGAACTGCTGAAGTGGAAAATGCGATCGATACGCATGCCGGAGTTGTAGAAAGTGCAGTGGTTGGTTATCCTCATGATATAAAAGGACAGGGAATTTATGCTTATGTAATCTATAATGGCAAACATGGTGATGAAAATATGAGACGACAGGATATTTTGCAAACAGTATCAAGAGTAATTGGTCCAATTGCTAAGCCTGATAAAATTCAATTTGTTGCTGGTTTACCAAAGACAAGAAGCGGAAAGATCATGCGACGTATTTTAAGAAAGATAGCAGAAGGTGATGTTTCCAATCTTGGAGATACTACAACTTTACTTGATCCTGCTGTTGTTGATGAAATAAAAAATAACAGGTTGTAAGAAATAAAGCAGCCGGGTCAGCTGCTTTAAAAGGTTTTTCGAAATATGTTGAAGGGTAGTAAGTATTACTGTCAGCGAATTTAGTCTTCTAATATATTCATCAGCGTTTTCAATTTGAAAAGCTATCAAGAAAATATCCACAGTTAATTAAGGTTTTCTAAAATGAAAATCTATTTTTGATCCGATAACTATCGGATTGATTCTTGATTCAGCTTCCAATCTATGAAAGACAAAAAAGCTAGTAAAAAGACTGTACGTATACTCAAATGGATCGGCAATGTGTTGCTTGCTCAGTTGATACTAATCAACATTAGTGCAGCATTTCACGCATACAAGTTCACGCATTATTATGATGATGATAAAACAAGGAATCAACAGCCTTCTCAAGGCAAACCGCTTTTGCGTACATGGCGATTGATGACAGGAAAAAAATTAGCAAGGTCACCTATTCAGTATTATCCAAACATTCCATATGATACGGTTATATTAACTACAGTCAATGGAAAAAAGCTGGAAGCGTGGTACATGAAGGCTGATTCAGCAAAGGGCACAGTTATTTTATTTCATGGACTAAGTTCAAATAAAGGAAATGTATTGGGAGAGGCTCTTGAATTTAATTCCTTTGGTTACAATACAATGCTTGTAGATATTAGGGCTCATGGCAATAGCGAGGGCATCGTTAATAGTATTGGGTACAATGAATCGGAAGAAGTAAAGTTGGCTTATGACCATGTTTCAAAAAAAGGTGAAAAGAATATTGTATTGTGGGGAATGTCTTTAGGCGCCGTTATTATTACTAAAGCGATCTGGCAATATGATCTAAGGCCTAAAAAAATAATTCTTGAAATGCCATTTGACAGGTTGCAGGATCATTTAAGGGCAAGAGCGAGGATCAGTGGTTTTCCGGGTGAGCCGTTTGGTTTTTTTGTCACTTTTTGGACAGGCCTCGAACAAGGTTATTGGGGTTATGGTCATAAAACATCCCGCTACGTGAAAAATATAAACTGTCCTGTATTACTTCAATGGGGAACCAATGATGATTACGTTATGAAAGAAGAAATTGAAAAGATATTTGCTTCGATCGGTTCTCCAAAAAAGAAACTGGAAATATATGATGGGGCTGGACATGGTCCCTTAAAATCCGCCAATCAATTGCAATGGGATAAGGCGGTGACGGATTTTTTAGATGATAATTAGCGGCGAATAATAATTTTAGTTCCGATCGGCACATATTTATACAAGTCTTCCACGTCTTCATTTTTCATTGAGATACAGCCCATCGTCCAGTTTTTATAACGATCGATCTGGAAATCTTCATGTGGCCAGGTGCCATGAATGCCGATACTTCCGCCAATCTTTGCTGATGTAGGAATTTCACCTCTCGATTTTCGTTGGTTAAATTTTTCCCAACTCTCTTTTGTTGGATAATCAAGCGCCATAAAACGGTGCCATTTATCATGTACACGTTTTGAGGCTATATGAAATGTTCCTTCCGGAGTATTTTTATCTCCCTCCATTTTTTTATCGGACAGGGAACTATTGCCAAACACTACCGGGTAAGTGGCATACCAGCCCTGCTCATCATACAGACTCAACTCATAATCTGATTTGTCGATGATGATATACACCATACCCACTGGTGCAGAACTTTTGCTGCGGTTCTTGTCGGGATTGTTGTCAGTATAATTATGTGTAGCGATAACGCTGCTACCTGCGATGAATGAAGCGAGCACCCAAAAAGTTTTCATATACGTTGTCCTCCAATAGTCCGGGAATGAATTTCAAACGACGTGCCGTAGTCTTTTATTACGGTGGGTGGATATGTTTTAACGATACGTTTACAAAACAACAGAATTTCCAGCAAGCATCAAACTGGAATTTACCATGAATTTTTTTTGAAGAAATATGGTAAACGACTGTGAGTAAACGGGAGAACTTACTTATTATTTTTTCTGTGAATAAAAAAACCACCCCGATTTTATCGGGGTGGCTATATCATGAGAAATTAAAGAACTCTTACCAGTTGCTGAGTCTTATACCTGCATTAAAAGGTGTGTGATCAAGACCTTTTTCCCACATGCTTTGAAAGGCATAACTGCCATATAGCTTTACCAATCCCAGGTTTATCTCACCCACATAAGACAGTTTCCAATCTTCCTGGTCAAAGTCATTATGAACTTTAAATTTATCATCGCTGATCTTTACCTTTTGTCTTGCACTGTACAGATATCCTGCACTAACACCAGCGCTGAAACCAAAACCATTTCTCCTGTCGGGAGTAAAATTAAAATTTATCATTAACGGCACTGTCAGGTAATCAGCGGCCAGTTTATTCTTTTTTGCATCCTTGATATTGGGATCCTGAACCACCAACGTGGGATTCTTCTGAAAACGAATTGATACATCATCAAAGAAATAATTATTTAGTTCAAGACCGATCCCATATTTAAGATTCACTACATGGTTGATCAAATTCAGCCGCTGCATAAGGAACCAAATATTCACATTCCTTGATTTGCCGCTCTTAATATCAAACCAGTCTTCGGTGCCTCCGGGAGCAAACGCCTGTGCCTCTGCTGATGCATAATCTGTTTTATCATTAAAACCTGAAAAACCCATATCGATGATCCACCAGTTGGTTGTTAAATTCTCAGGCTTTCTTCTTTTGGGGATGTGCACTGAATAATGATCGTTGGTTATGATCTCACGATCCTCGGTTCCTGGTTTTTTGATAATGATCATGCCACCGATACGAATCGTGTCATTTGTTTCTTTCTTAATAGTTGTGTCTGTTACTTTTTTTCCGGTTGTATCGTTTTGGGCAAAAGCTGTGCTGAATAGACAAGCTGCTACGCATACGAGTAAAATACTTTTCATGCAAAATGTTTTTCCTGTTTAAAATTTATTTTAATGATACTGCAAAAGCTCCAAGCAGCAGTTTGTTGTCATCGGTTGTGGTTTGAATTCTGGTGCGGCGCTCAAATACCCGGGTAGTTTTTCTTAAGAATTCTTTGATGCCGCCATTTTCTCTTTCTTCTTGCTTTGGTATGTATAACGTAGGAGTTTCTTTAAGTGTTACATCCTGATTGTGAAAATCAGCATTGATTGCTTCAGACTGATTTGTTTGTGCGGTACGATCATCCTTTTTTATAACCACAATGGCTTCAGCAATAATACCGTCACTTGTTGTATTCATGTTGCTTGTTTGCTGATCAACATTCTTTCTTTCTTCAGGTAAATTATTTTTATTCTCCCTTTTAGCTATCAAAGTATTTGGAACAACAGTTTCGTCAATAATTCTTTTATCGTCTTTTTTATCTTTCGATTGTTCTGTTGATTTTTTACCTGTCTTTGCAAGATCATTTTTTGTGTCTTGCGGAATTTGATTAGCAGGATTACTTATTGGCTGAGTCGTTGTTTTGTCAGGTGATTGTTTCTTTGAATTATCAATAACAGCAATTGGCGGAGTATCTCCACTAGTATTGATCAATCTGAAAGTTGCCAATCCTGCAATGAGTATGATTGCAGCAGCAACAGCTACTCTAAACCATGTCATATTGATCACACGAACTTTCTCTTCTCTTCTATATAAAATAGATTTGTCAGGGAAAACAACTTCTGCTTCTGGTTGAAGTTTTGTTTTTTGAAGTAATGTCAATTCCTGTTTAACAGCGGAATATTGACCAGTGAATATTTCAATTTCTTTTCGCTGATCAGCGGTTACCTCATCATCAATATAATTCAGAAGCTGCTCTTCGTAATTAGTAATGTTTATAAATGAATTATTGAGCAAAAATTCTTTCTTCTCAAGCTGAATGTTGTTGTCTGGAACAAAACGTGTTTGACCAAGGATATTGAATTCTTCCTGCAGGTCCTGATTTTCTTTTACAAAATTTTCAACCGCCTGTTTTTGTGATGCAGAAAGTTCATTATCCCAGTAAAGAATAAAGCACTCTTCGTAATTATGACGGTTAATGATCATGTTTTCTTTTTTTACTCAAATGACATTTTCCACTTTTACCAAATATTCTTTTAACTGAACCCTGGCCCTGTGCAAATAAACTTTTACCTGGCTTTCGCTAAGGTTAGTTATCTGGCCAATTTCTTCATAGCTATATCCTTCATAATCTTTTAAAAGAACCAATGTTCTTTGCGTTTCACTCAGCCTTGCTAATGCTTCATCTAATATTTTCTTTAAATTATTTGCAGGCCTGTTTTGCACTTTTGCGTTTTCGTTGAATTCTTCTTTTAACTGTATCCTTTTCACTTTTCTAATATGATCGATCATTTGCCTGTAGGCAACAGTAAAGAGATAAGATTTACTTTTTGAGGCGTCAACTTCATCGCGATGTATCCACATTTTTTCGAAAGCTGTTTGCACCACATCACGGGCATCTTCTTCATTCCTAAGGTTTTTCAGGATAAATCGATACACATTGTCTGCGTAAGTAGTGACACACTCGTTATACTCTTTTTCAGTCATAAACAGCGGGGGTAGCAGGCAAAGGTAATTTAACGTCCCTGCTTTAAGTAGTACGGGCAGTGAATAAAAAAGTTACAGTTATAAACAGGATTTTTTTGGGGATTAAAGCCTAAGGATCATTATTCCATAACAGAAGTGGAAATAAACTGGCGGGAGAAGGTTTCCCAGATTATTTCACCCGATTTGTCATTGTCATCCTTGTTTTTACAGCATTCTTCCATGCTTTCTGAGCAGGCCTCCTTTTGAGAATGAGTTCTTGTTGTGGACCAAAGTACCAGGTAACTCCCTGCTATCAGCAGAAGGATCAAAGCAGCTCTTAATAAATATTTCTTTTGCATGGGAGTTAATTTCATGATTTGACGAAGGTATTCCTGAAAATGTTACAGCAAATTTAATTTATCATTTAGCCCTAGGCAAGAGCATTCTGATGAAATGCGCCATTTGACCGGCAAAATGCAGAAAAGGCAGGGTGAGTTGAGTTGTAAACCTGGATTTTGAACCTGGCAACCAGAACCCACAAGCCTTCTCTTTATATTTGCCCGCTAAATAGGGTTCTTATGAACGAAAATTTTGTAAAACGAATTGCAAAAGAGGTGGAGGAGATCAAAACCTCCGGGCTTTTTAAAACAGAAAGAATAATCTCTAGTCCCCAGGATGCTGAGATCACTGTGAATAATAAGACTGTTTTGAATTTCTGTGCTAATAATTATCTCGGGTTGTCCTCACATCCAAAAGTGATCGAAGCGGCTCATAAGGCCATCGATTCGCATGGGTATGGAATGAGCAGTGTAAGATTTATTTGCGGTACCCAGGATATCCATAAAGAACTGGAAAAAAAGCTTTCTGATTTTTTTGGCACAGACGATACAATATTGTATGCAGCGGCATTTGATGCAAATGGCGGAGTGTTCGAGCCTTTATTTAACGAAGAAGATGCAATTATTTCCGATGCGTTGAATCATGCAAGTATTATTGACGGCGTTCGTTTGTGTAAAGCTCAACGTTATCGTTATGAGCATAATAATATGGTTGATCTTGAAATGAAATTGCAGGAATCAGCCAAACTCAGGAGCAGGATCATTGTAACGGATGGCAGCTTCAGTATGGACGGAACTATTGCCCAACTGGATAAAATTTGTGACCTCGCTGATAAATATGATGCGATCGTAATGATCGATGAATGTCATTCATCTGGATTCCTGGGAAAAACGGGAAGAGGAACACATGAGTATCGTGGTGTCATGGGACGGATCGATATCATTACCGGTACACTTGGTAAAGCATTAGGTGGCGCCAGTGGTGGGTTTACCAGCGGTAAAAAGGCGATCATTGATATGCTGCGTCAGAAATCAAGACCATATTTATTCAGTAATACACTGGCACCATCAATTGTTGGTGGATCAATTGCTGTATTAAATATGCTAACGGAGACAACTGAGTTAAGAGATAAGCTTGAAAACAATACAAAGTATTTCCGCAAAAAAATGACAGCAGCTGGGTTTGATATTAAACCCGGAGATCATCCAATCGTGCCTATTATGTTATATGATGCCGTGCTTGCACAAACAATGGCGGCCAAACTTTTGGAAGAAGGTATTTATGTTATTGGTTTCTTTTTCCCGGTAGTTGCAAAAGGCCAGGCAAGAATAAGAGTGCAAATAAGTGCTGCTCATGAACAGCATCATTTGGATAAAGCAATTTCAGCGTTTACAAAAATTGGAAAGGAGCTGGGAGTTATAAAAGTAAAAACCCTTAATAGGTAATACAATCAGTATAAAAAACGTGATTCTACGACTATTGGTTAGATGATTTAAAACATTTTTGTGATACTATCTCCAAGATTTTACGTGAAAGTCTATGAAATGCAATCATGGCACAGTATTTTCGTTATCTCCTCTGAAAACAGCCGTCTTCCAAGTCTCCTTTGAATTCCAGTTTTAATTCACCCTTTTTAAACTTATTAAAAAACAAGTATGAAAAA
>JBIOVR010000094.1:0-3272 GCA_044867875.1 Chitinophagaceae bacterium | reverse complement strand
CCACCCATATCTTTCATTTCATTGCTATGAATGAAATGGATCACTACTCCAGCACCGAGGAATAACAATGATTTAAAGAAAGCATGAGTGAACAAATGGAACATAGAAGCAGTATAACCCAAGTCATCTTCACCACCATAACCAGAAACACCCAAAGCAAACATCATATAACCGATCTGTGACATGGTTGAATAAGCAAGCACTCTTTTAATATCTGTTTGCGTACAGGCAATGATGGCTGCAAGAAATGCCGAAACGATCCCGACAACAGTTACAATACTTAATGATACAGGAGTAAGTGTGAACAGCGGAAACAATCTTGCAACAAGATAAACACCGGCAACAACCATTGTTGCCGCATGTATCAATGCCGAAACAGGAGTGGGGCCTTCCATGGCATCCGGTAACCAGATATGCAATGGGAACATTGCTGATTTACCAGCACCGCCAATAAATACCAGCGTTAATCCCCATGTCAATGCACTAACTCCAACAAATGATGCGGTAGTGATCGCAAGAAATTGCGACGACTGTTGCGATGTTAAATTTTCGATCAGTGTTTTGAAATCAAGAGTTTCTCCATAGAAAGCAAGAATCAAAATGCCGATAAGAAAGCCAAGATCGGCAAAACGTGTAACGATAAAAGCTTTTTTAGAAGCGGCAACTGCAGAGGGCTTGTCGTAATAATAACCGATCAGTAAGTAAGAGGATACACCTACCAGCTCCCAAAACATATATATCTGGAAAAGGTTGCTGGAAACAACCAATCCTAACATTGAAAATGTAAACAAACCAAGAAAAGCATAATAAGTCGGAAACCTTTCTTCACCTTTCATATAACCTAAGCTGAAAATGTGAACCATCAGTGAAACAAATGTTACTACTACCAGCATCATAACAGAGATAGGATCGAGGATGATGCCCATATCAATGCTGACATTTTCGGAAAAGGATAACCAGGTAAATTTTATTGCAGTTATCGTTTGATATGAATCACCAACTTTTCCATCAACAAAAAAATAATTGTAAGCAGTGTACAATGATAACACGGTAGAAACAAGTAATAAGCCGGTTCCAATGATGCCGGAAGAATTTTTCAAATACCTTCTTCCGAATATACCAAGCAATAGAAAGCCTGCAAGTGGCAGAAGAGGTATCAGTGCTATATATGAAGCGTAGGTCATTTTAATATTTCATTTCTTCGGCAGTTTCTACATCAATTGACCGGTGACTGCGGTAGAGATTAATGATAATGGCAATTGCCACTGCTGCCTCCGCCGCCGCGATCGTAATGATAAATATGGTAAAGAAAATGCCGTCGAGTTTGTCTGGATACAGGTATTTGTTAAACACGACAAAGTTTATATTCACACTGTTTAATATCAGTTCTATTGACATCAGCATCGTGATCATGTTACGGCGTGTAAACAAACCGTACATGCCGATAAAAAATAATGCCGTGCTTACAAATAAAAAATGTGATATAGGGATGTCAGTCATAAACCTTCAACTATATTTTTTTCTTTTAAATTTTCAATATTACCCTGCTTTTGTTCTTTTGTTTCTATTGAAGAAATTTCAACAGGAACTTTTATTGCGATCACAATACAGCCAACCATTGCTGCCAATAACAAAATGCTCACTACCTCAAAAGGCAATGCATAACCATTCTCACCTGTTGCCAGCATTTGGTTGCCGATCTTGCTTACACTCCAGTCAAAACTTTTATCGCCAGCTTTAAAGTCATTTTTATAAATTAGAAAATAGGTAAATGCAAAACCAAACAGAACGGCTAATACTGATGCAATTCCTCTCATCATAGTCGGTCTTAGCATTTCTTTGCCGGATTGCTGCGTAAGAAAAATTGAAAAGATGATGAGCACCACAATGCCACCGACATACACTACGATCTGTACGGCAGCGATGAATTCAACTTCTAACCAGAAATATAAACCTGCAATACCGATCAATGAAAACAACAACCAGATAGCAGAGCGGAAGATCTTTGTTGTGGTAACAGAAAGAATTGCTGTACCCAATATAAAGGCTGCTAAAATGTAAAAGATTATTTGTGATGCAGTCATTCTGGTTTTGAAATTTCAAAATTTCCTAATCCTACTTTTCAAATTTATTATTCAATTCCCTCCCGGATCTTCGAATCGGGATTATTTAAAATCTTTGTCAAATTTGTTCTGTCGAATACACTGTGCTCAAATGTCTGTGCCATTTTTATCGCATCTGTCGGGCAAGCTTCAATACACAAATTGCAAAATGTACATAGCTCCAGGTGATATACAAATTTGTCAATCGCTTTTTTCTTTTTGCCATCAGGTTGTATATCAAACTTGGTAACAATTTTAATTGTTGCATTGGGGCATGCCAACTCACAAGCCGTACAACCTGTGCAAGCATGTTCATTATGTTCATCATGTATCATCACCACTTCCCCACGAAATCGCTCAGGCAACACTAACGTGTCTTTATTATCCGGGTATTGTTGTGTGATCTTTTCTTTTCCATGATGCAGCGCATACCAACCGGTACGTTTCATACCGGTCAGCAACGATTTAACGCCTTTATAAACATCCGATATGTATTCTTTTAAAAACATATTTTATTTAAAAATGCCAACCCATAATTGCCATCAACGTTACCAATAATAAATTGAACATGCTTATCGGTAATAAATATTTCCATTCAAGATTTAATAACTGGTCAATACGGAGCCGCGGGAATGTCCAGCGAAACCACATGATGACAAAAATTAAAAAAAATGTTTTTCCTATGAACCAAATACTCGATGGAATGTAATCCATAATGTGATTGAACTGCGTATCTGTTCCAAAATGTAATGGTTGCCATCCTCCCAAAAACAAAGTAGCACCAAGAGCACAAACCACAAATATGTCTACATACTCAGCCAGGAAAAACAAGGCGAATTTCATTCCCGAATATTCCGTATGAAAACCTGCAGTGAGTTCTGATTCTGCTTCAGCAAGATCAAATGGTGCACGGTTTGTTTCTGCAGTTACAGCGATCATGAAGATCACAAATGCGATCCACACTGGAAGATGACCTTTAAAGATCCACCATCCATTTGCTTGTGAATCCACGATCGATGAAATTTTCAGATCACCTGTCAGAATTACAATTGCAAGAATGGCAAAACCGGCAGATAATTCATAACTCACGATCTGTGCGCCGCTGCGCATAGCACCAAGTAATGAATATTTATTATTGCTTGCCCATCCCGCCATCAATATTCCTATCAC
>JBIOVR010000093.1:0-3860 GCA_044867875.1 Chitinophagaceae bacterium | reverse complement strand
TACTTGTGTTTGGATTAATGATCAATAACTGGGAAAAAATGCCGGTGAAAAAGCTGGCGCATTATTTCCCTTCAGATAAAGTAGAGCCTATTCGCCACCTCCTGCATTCCATCACAGCCGAATCTTCTTTTCTCATTCGGACTTTCTTTTTCATCTTGTTCGGGTTTTCAATACGTCTTGATTTTATTGGAGAAAATGAAGTGTTGCTTGTTGGCGGCATGGTAGTGCTGGCATTGTTGCTTGTTCGGTTTTTGTATCTCCGCTTTTTTTTACATACAAATATTTTTCCTGAAGTTGTTTTTATCCCCCGTGGGCTGATCACCATCGTGCTATTTTATAAAATACCGGCAAGCATGATGCTTACCAGTTTCAACGAAGGCATTTTATTTTTTATCATCTTGTCAACAAGTATCATTATGACAATTGGAATGCTGTTTTATAGAAAGGGAAATGCAGATGTAGTGGAAGAAACACAATTCAGCGACCGAAGTGATATTTTATAAATTTTAGTTGAACCAAACCGCATAGCCTTGTCTCCTTAAATGCAGAGCAAGTTTTTTCTCCATTATCAAAGCTTCCTGCCTGGTCATCGGTTTTTCATTTATATGATCGTAAAGACTGGGACGTAGATAGCTTCCGTATTTCTCCACAATATTGGCAGATAGCTTATGGCCTTTCTTGTTTATATACCCGGTTTTATGTTGTTTGAATCTTTCTGCCGGAGTTTTACTGGTCATGCCTACATAAAGGCATTGAAGCACTCCATTAAATTGCGGATTAGCATTCCTGAACCTGGTGCTTTCATTAAATACTCGTTTTGATAGCTCGACAACGTATACATGGTATTTCATTCTTGAAACAAATATCTTTTTTATAATTAAGATGAAAATGGCATCTGCTTTCTTTCAGATAGTTATTACTACTTTTCCTTTATGTTCTGCTTTATCAAAAATTCTGAATGCTTCATGAAACTCGTCTAGTTTATAAGGTCCGCTTATCACGGGTTTTACTTTGCCGGCTTCGAAAAGCTCGTTCATAAAAATTAGGTCCTTGTTTGTCTTCAGCGAAACAATACGGATGTGCTTTTTATTGATGATAGAGATCAATGGCCCCAGTAATAAAGCCTGGAGAAGCCGGCTTATAGAACCTCCAACTGTAACATAAATTCCATTGGGAGATAATGCACGGGAATAATCAAACATCGAACGATTGGTCTTAGCATCAAGTATCAGGTCGTAATGCTGACCATTTTTAGTAAAATCTTCCTGTGTATAATCAATAACATGATCAAATCCAATTGAACGTAGCATATCAAGTTTCGCTGTGCTATCAACACCAGTTATTTCAAGTCCGTATAATTTGGCGATCTGTACTCCAAAAGTACCAACACCACCACCTGCACCATTGATCAGCAACTTTTGACCAGTATGAATTTTTCCTTTATCAATAAGACCCTGCACGGCCAGCATTGCCGCCTGTGGTATTGAGGCGGCTTGCTCGAAACTCATTGCTGCAGGTTTCAATGCTAATGCTTTTTCAGGAGCACAAACATATTCAGCAAAACCTCCCCAACGCCCACTCAGGTCACCATACACTTCATCACCAATTCTGAACTTGCTTATATTTTTACCAACTGCTTCAATTCGTCCAGCAATATCAGAACCAAGTATTGTTCTTTTAGGTTTTCGAAGACCGTTCAGCATTCGATTTATAAAGTCACCATGCAGTAGCCCCATGTCCCAATCATTAATTGATACTGCATGAACTTTTATTAATACCTCATCGTCTTTTGGGAAAGGCTTTTCAACTTCTTTGATCTGAAGAACTCCCCGCCCTCCATATTTTGTATAGACAATTGCTTTCATTTTTAAATTCAATTATGAACTTAATCAATTAAAAACATCAGAAGGATAAAATATCTTACCTTCCTTATGAAATAGGTTTTATGTGGCGTAACATCCTCCTTTTAACTTCTATTTTCTTTTTTCAAACCTTAACTGCACAAAAGGACACAAGACCAAATATAATTTATATAATGGCCGATGATCTTGGCTACGCAGATCTCAGTTGTTATGGAAGAAAAGATTACCAGACTCCTAATCTTGATAAGTTGTGTTCACAAGGTATAAAGTTTATGAATGCTTACGCAGCAGCACCAGTATGTACTCCAACCAGGGTTTCATTTTACACAGGCAGGTACCCGGCACGCCTGGCAGTAGGATTATACGAACCTCTTGAGGGAAATAGCAAAGACAGTCTTGCAGGTCTATCACCTGAAACTCCTTCAATAGGAAATTTGCTGAAAAGGTCGGGGTATGAAACTTACCTGGTTGGCAAATGGCATTTGGGATTTACGGCGGAGCATACACCAAATAAAAACGGGTTTGACTATTTTTTCGGTTTTAAAGCAGGCGCAACAGATTATATTTCTCATACTGCTTTCAACGGCGAGCCGGACTTATATGAAAATGATATTCTCGTACAAAAGGATGGTTATATAACCGATTTGCTCGGTGAAAAAGCAATTGAAATAGTAAAGCAACCACATCAAAAACCTTTTTTTCTTGCGCTAATGTTCAACGCACCTCATTGGCCATGGCAAACACGGGAAGATAAACCTGTTCCTAACGGCACAGCCGCTAGTTGGGCGGAAGGAGGTTCTCCGGAAACATATGCAGCTATTATGAAGAGTCTTGATGATGCAGTTGGCAAACTTGTAAAAACAATTGATGATCTTAAATTGTCAAATAACACCGTGATTATTTTCACAAGTGATAATGGTGGCGTGCAATTTTCTGATAATGGTATTTACAAAGGCAGAAAAATGCAATTGTGGGAAGGCGGCATCCGTGAACCCGCATTTATTAGATGGACAAGCAAACTCAAAGAAAACACTGTAACTGACCAGGTTGCTACAACAATGGATTGGACTGCAACAATACTTTCTATTGCAGGAGCTAAAGCCGATAAAAATTTTCCATTGGATGGAATAAACCTGTTGCCTATATTAACGGGGAAGCAAAAAGAATTGAAAAGAACACTGTATTGGAGAATTTCTCAAAGAAGGCAACATAGTGCTATTCGTGATGACAACTGGAAATGGTTGCGGGACGAAAAAGGTGAGGAATATCTTTTTGATCTTTCTGTTGATCCTTTAGAAAAAAATAATTTGAAAGAAAAATTTCCTGAAACTTTTGTGCAGTTAAAGAACAAGTTCAGTGCATGGGAGAAAACAGTACTTACACCAATTCCTGTACGATAGATACATATTTATATCTTAGCGCCAAATCATTGTTATGAAGGCACCTGGCCTGTTTTCACGAAATATAGCTTCTTCGGCGGCATTATTTTTTATATCGTTTATTTTAATATCCTGTGCACAACAGAAAATTGCTATGAGATCGCTAAAAGAAAACATTCAGCAGGAGCTTTCAAAACAAGAGGGGACTTTTGCAGTTGCATTTAAGGACCTGTCAACCGGTAAAGAATTATTGATCAATGATACCGTAACATTTCATGCTGCCAGTACTATGAAAACCCCGGTGTTAGTGGAAGTCTATAAGCAAGCTGCAGAAGGAAAATTTTCCCTTTCTGATTCACTGATCATAAAAAATGAATTTAAGAGTATCGTAGATGGTAGTCTTTTTAGTCTCGACTCAACCGATGACAGCGAAACAGAATTATACAAGCATATTGGAGAGAAAAGAACGATCAGTTTCCTCCTGTACCAAATGATCATTGTTAGCAGTAATCTCGCTACCAATCTTATCATTGATCTGGTGGATGCAAAAAATGTTTCTGCTACCATGCAACAATTCGGTGCAAAAGATATTCATGTGTTGAGAGGAGTGGAGGACGGG
>JBIOVR010000092.1:0-13834 GCA_044867875.1 Chitinophagaceae bacterium | reverse complement strand
TGATGATGCATTTAATTCGGCAATTGAAAGCCTGGAAAGTGGTAAAGCAAAAAAGAGTTTGGATAAATTAATCAGCTTACAGTAATGAACATCCTTGAAGAAATAATTGAATTCAAAAAGGAAGAAGTAAAAAGCAAAAAGTTAAAAGTAAAAACTGCTGACCTTGAAAAGCGGGAATTATTTTCAAGAACTGTATTGCCATTGAAAGATTTTTTATTGGACAAGTCACGAACCGGGATCATTGCTGAATTTAAAAGAAGATCACCATCGAAAGGAGTTATTAATCCTGATGTTGATGTGTTGGAGGTGACAAGGGGTTACACCGAGTATGGAGCTTCCTGTTTATCTGTGTTAACTGACGAACATTTTTTTGGCGGAAGTGATGACGATCTGATCAAAGCAAGGATAAATAAGATACCGATCTTAAGAAAAGATTTTATTATTGATGAATACCAGTTGGTAGAAGCTAAGTCGATCGGCGCTGATGTGATATTGCTGATCGCCGCATGTTTAACAGTCGCTGAAGTTAAACGGCTGGCTTCGTTTGCAAAAAACCTTGGAATGGAAGTTTTATTGGAACTTCATGCCGAGGAAGAGTTAGACCATATTTGTGATGATACAAATGTCATCGGTATTAATAACCGTAACCTGAAGACTTTTGATGTGGATATTGAAAGAAGTTTGCGTATGGCTGAAAGGATACCTTTTCCTAAATTTAAAATTGCGGAAAGCGGGATCAGCAGCGTTAATGATATTTTACTTTTTAAAAAACATGGCTTCCAGGGTTTTCTTATTGGAGAAAATTTTATGAAAGTCACTGACCCAACGATTGCTTTTGCTGAATTCGTAAAACAATTAAAAGCAAAAGCACATGAAGATTAAAGTTTGTGGAAACACATTGCCTCAACAGGTAAATGCCCTGGATGAATTGGGAGTTACATTTGCAGGGTTTATTTTTTACCCGAGATCACCGCGGTATATGGTTCAGAAAATAGGCCCGGAAAAAATGCGACAGATCAAAGGGAAAATAATTAAAGTGGGAGTGTTTGTAAATCCTACTTATGAAGAACTAATGAAAACGGTAGAAGATTATAGGTTAGATATGGTGCAGTTGCACGGAGATGAAAGTCCAAAGTTCTGTGATAAGATCGCTGATTATATTTCGGTGATTAAAGCATTTCGACTCAGTGATAACGACAGCATACAACATATGACACAATCTTATACGGAAGTATGTGATTTTTTTATGTTCGATACATTGGGTGCTGGTTACGGGGGTACGGGTAAAAAATTCGATTGGACGATACTGCAACAATCGCTACCGCTTAAGCCCTATTTTTTAAGCGGAGGTATTGAGCCAGGAGATGAAAAAAAACTGGAAGAGTTTATCAGTACGCCAGCAGGGGAGAAACTATTCGCCGTGGATATAAATACAAAATTTGAAATAGGACCGGGGGTGAAGGATGTGAACAGCATTAAAAAATTTGCAGAAAATCTGGGGATTAAAAAGCTAAGTAAATGAATATAAAAGTTTGTGGTATCACACAGTTTAAGCAATTGCAGCAATTAGAAGCATTGAATATTGACTATGCAGGATTGATCTTTTATAAAGATTCACCAAGGTACATAGGTGAAAAAATAACCGGTAAGCAAATTAAAGACGCAGACTTTGATATTAAGAAGGTAGGAGTGTTTGTTGATCCCGGTTATTCGGAATTACTGGTCGCCATTGATGAATACGGATTGGATATTGTTCAGTTGCACGGTAATGAAACACCGGAATTGTGTGAAGAGCTAAGTGCTGAGGTGGAAGTAATAAAAGCGTTTCGTATTCCTGATAAATCAATTGATATTGATGAAATGGTTGCAGATTATGATGAGGTTTGTGATTTTTATCTTTTTGATACAGCAGGGTTAAAAGAAAGTTTTGGCGGTACAGGGCAGCAGTTTGATTGGGGAATATTAAAGAAAGCAAAAATTGAAAAGCCATTTTTTCTCAGTGGTGGTATTGGACCTGATGATGCAGCGAAAGTAAAAGCATTTAATCATCCTGATTTTTTTGCGGTTGATGTAAATAGCAAGTTTGAATTATCACCGGGATTAAAAGATATGGCTGCGATACTTAAATTTTTGCAGGCGTTTAAATAAGCTGTTAGTACAACGACGAATGACAACAAAAACATTATATCAACAGCCGAATGAATTTGGTTATTACGGAAAATTCGGAGGAGCTTATATTCCTGAAATGCTTCATCGTAATGTGGAAGAACTTAAGACCCGCTACCTGGAAATAATTTATGATCCGTCATTTCAAAAAGAGTTTCATGAATTGCTGAGAGATTATGCAGGCAGACCAACACCTTTATATCATGCAAAGCGACTAAGCGACAAGTTTGGAACAACAATTTTTCTTAAGCGTGAAGATCTTTGTCATACAGGGGCACATAAAATTAATAACACTATTGGGCAAATATTACTTGCGCTGCGTTTAGGTAAAAAAAGAATTATTGCTGAAACCGGGGCCGGGCAACATGGCGTAGCTACTGCGACTGTATGTGCATTGAAAGGAGTTGAGTGCATCGTTTACATGGGTGAAAAAGATATTGAACGGCAAGCACCGAATGTGGCGAGAATGAAAATGCTGGGAGCAACGGTGATCCCGGCAACTTCAGGAAGTAAAACATTGAAAGATGCAACAAATGAAGCGATCCGCGATTGGATAAATAATCCGAACGATACTCATTATATAATAGGTAGTGTTGTTGGGCCACATCCTTATCCTGATATGGTTGCAAGATTTCAGAGTGTAATAAGTGAAGAGATGAGAAGACAGTTGAAAGAAAAGATCGGCAGTGAATTACCTACTCATGTGTTGGCCTGTGTTGGTGGTGGTAGTAATGCGGCCGGTGCCTTTTATCATTTTTTGGATGAGCCTTCTGTAAAATTGATAGCTGTGGAAGCCGCAGGACATGGCATCAATAGTGGATTGAGTGCGGCAACAACTCAATTAGGTAAGCCGGGTGTACTGCATGGAAGTAAAAGTTTGGTAATGCAAACAGACGATGGACAGGTAGTGGAGCCGCATAGTATTTCTGCAGGATTGGATTATCCTGGTATTGGTCCACTGCATGCGCATTTATTTGATAGTGGTCGTGCAAAATTTTTAAGTGCAACTGATGAAGAAGCATTGACTGCTGCATTTGAACTGGCAAAACTGGAAGGGATCATTCCTGCATTGGAAAGTGCGCATGCTTTGCATGCCTTGAATTTGGTGAAGTTTAGTAAAGAAGATAAAGTCGTAGTTTGTTTGAGTGGGAGAGGGGATAAAGATCTTTCTACATACATGAAAGCGATGGACAAATAATTTTGAATTTTAAATGTTGAATGTTGAATGAGCAAATTGCGAGAATTATTTAAGAGAAAAGACAATAAGGTATTAAACGTTTACTGTACTGCCGGTTATCCTCAATTGAATTCAACACTTGAAGTGATGAAGGCTTTGCAGGAAACCGGCGCGGATATCATCGAACTCGGAATGCCGTACAGTGATCCGCTTGCTGATGGCCCGGTCATTCAACAAAGCAGCAGCATAGCATTAGCAAATGGAATGACGATCAAAAAACTATTCGAACAATTAAAAGATTTTAAAAAAAGCATTTCAGTTCCGGTTGTATTGATGGGTTATATGAACCCTATTCTGCAATATGGATTTGAAAAATTCTGTGCCGATGCAGCATCAGTAGGTGTTGATGGATTGATCCTTCCTGATCTGCCAGAACATGAATTTGAAACTGAATACAGCGCTATTATAAAAAAACATGGGCTTGATTTTATTTTCCTCGTTACTCCAGAAACAAGTCAAGAAAGAATAAAAAAACTGGATGAATTAAGCACCGGGTTTTTATACGCTGTTTCATCTTCTTCCACCACAGGTAGTGACAAGAATATGACCGATGTAAAGAGCTATTTGCAAAAACTCAAAGGCATGAGCCTTAAAAACCCTGTTCTTGTTGGCTTTGGAATAAAAGACAAAGCAACCTTTGAAGCCGCCTGTAGCAATGCCAATGGAGCGATCATAGGCACCGCATATATAAAAGCCCTTGCAGAACCCGGTAATGTAGCCGACATTACCCGTAAATTTTTGGAGACTATTAGGGTTTAATTACTAACTACCCGGCGTTTTTTTTATTATTTTTACAGGCGTTATGAAAACAATATTGACATTTATCTTTCTTGGCCTCTTACAGGCTAACCTTCTTGCTAATACAGATAAGGATTCAAGTTTTACAATTAATGGGAGCATGGTAGGTTTTAAAGACAGTTCGGAAGTAAAACTTGAAGATCAGAATACGGGTGTTCAGTTAGCAACTGCCAGGATCATAAAAGGCAAGTTTACTTTAAAAGGGAAATTAGCGGAGCCAACATTATGCTGGCTAAAAATTACCAACGAGGAGGATCAATATATTTACGTTGAGAATAAAACTATTTCAGTATCTGGAATAAAACCGATCAGGACAAACTTTAAGGTGGCCGGTTCAAAATCGCATAATGATTTTATGGATTTTCAAAAGAGGTTTACTCCATTTATGGTCCATTTGCAAAAAATAGTGCCTGCGATCAACTCAACCCCTTATGGTCCGCAGCGGGATAGTATGATGTTGATCTATGATAATATCCGGGATTCTATTCAAAAGAATATTGATGTTTATATTGATCAGCATTTATCATCATTTGTTTCTCCATTTGTTTTATTTGTTACTACACAGTTTTATGAAGATCCGGTTTTACTTGAGCAAAGATTTCTCCGTTTGGATTCCAATGTAAGAAGTATACCAACAAGCATAAGCTTAAAAAATTATATTGATTATAATAAGGTCGGCGCTGTGGGCACCAATGCACTGGATTTCACGCAGCCTGACACATTGGGTACACAAGTATCATTGTCCTCATTCAAAGGGAAGTATGTATTGGTTGATTTTTGGGCCAGTTGGTGCGGACCATGCCGCATGGAAAACCCGAATGTTGTCGCCAGCTTCAATAAATTCAAAGAAAGAAACTTTACAGTGCTTGGCGTTTCTCTAGATCGTCCGGGACAAAAAGATAATTGGATATCGGCAATACATAAGGATAATCTTACGTGGACACATGTCAGTGATCTGCTATTTTGGAACAATGCTGCCGCAAAACTTTACCGAGTGCAGGGAATACCATTTAATATTTTGGTTGACCCGCAGGGAAAAATAATAGGCCGGAACCTTCGCGGCTCCGACCTTGATAGTAAACTCTGTGAAATATTGGGCGGCTGTGATACAAAGGCTAAGCCTTTTTAACCAAATTTATTTTTTGTTTTCGTCTGTATTACTACTATCAACTTCTGTTGCGACGACACGTTCAAATTTCTATTCAATATTAAGCAATTGCGTCGCAGTTTACCCAGACACTGAGCTTGTCGAAGTGGAAGGGTCGCACTCTTGTAAGTCCGGTAATTCTATTGAGCAACTTAGATCTTACTACCTAAAACTTGAAACTGTTTAGTTCACATCTTTCCCTGCTTTCAGTTTATCAATCATTGTTTGAAGGTTAGCCTTGTTTTGAGCATCAGTAATGGGCAAAGCTTTATTAGCATACTCCAGCGCTGTTTTATAATCTCCATTGGCTGAATAACCACGTACAAGACCGATCAAGGTAGTCATCTGGTTAGGATTTTTATCGTGGTTCATTTTAAAAATTTCCAATGCTTCTTTTGGTTTTTTCTGAGTTATTAATGAACGTCCATACCCATGCATCTCAAACATAGAAGCATTGGGCAATGCTTTCTTCATCACTGCTGCTGCTTCATCTTTTTTGCCAAGTTTGTCGAGTATCTGTGCTTTTGTACTGGCTGCCTGGAAACTTTTATCACCACCAAATGTTGTGCTGCTTGCCGAGTCTGCCCATAATAATGCCTCATCAAGATTTACATTTCTATCAAGAGACCATTGTGCTGCTTGTTGCCAGCTTTGCCATATAAATCCTTTCTCTGTCTGCAGTTCCCTCCGGAACGATGCAAGCTGTTCTTTTACATAATCAACTTCTAATTTAAATGGTATTGTCAGTCTCTCCCAGGATAAAGCGATCGTTGCGCTATTTTCTGTCTCATTCAGAAATTCATATTTCAGCCATTCAACTAATTTGTCCGATGCATATGGTTTTACTTTTACCCGTAATGCATCTTCCTTATCATTATAATAAAAACTTCCCCATGATGTAGAATTCTTTGAAAAGATCAATGTGCATTCATTCGGATCATACGCAATAAAAAAACCATATTTACCTGCGGGTAAAGGTTGGCCTTCGATCATTACATCAGTAGAAAATTCTAAAGTTGTATTTTCATTAGCACCGGCTCTCCATGGAGCAGCTTTTGAATTTCCAAACCCTTGGTCTGTGTAGCCAACAGGGACAAGTTGTCCCCAAACCTTTCCTTCGCGACCTTTTACACCGGGACGATCATAACTAATAACAACTTTTGTTAAACCTATTTGCTCACCTATCAAAGCTTTTTTATTACCACCACTTGGTAAAACAGTTAATGGAATTTGTGAGTAAGCGATCATGCTGATAAAAAACAGCATAGATAGAATTGCAGAAAACTTTTTCATAAACATTTTTATTTAAGTCTATTCAAATCTAAAAAGTTCGGTGATGTTAAATACTTTATTTGTTTCATTCGGATAAAAGAACTGATAAAGGATTATTTGCAGGGCTTCAATGGTAATTATACTCCACATTTCAAGGTGAAAAAACCTTTTTGAGAACCAGTTGTTTAGAACTCTCGGGACAAATATTACCCACATTTTTCTTTATTATGGCATTGACTTTGAAATAGAAGGGGTATAAAAATCAGATTATTATGAAAAAGTTTTTTTTGATTTTATTTGTAGCAATGGGATCTATTATCAGCAAGCCTGCTACCGCACAAGTCAGCGTTAACGTTAATATTGGGTCGCAGCCGACCTGGGGACCTGTAGGCTATGATTATGTAGATTACTATTATTTACCCGATATAGAAACCTATTACTATGTACCGAAGCATCAGTTCGTCTACCTAAGTAATGGAAAATGGATATATTCTACGTCAGTGCCCTCCCGTTACAGATCATACAATCTTTATTCAGGATATAAAGTGGTGATCAATGAACCACGACCATATTTGCATTATACGACACATAAGGTTACCTATGCAAAGTATAAAGGAAACAATGGAAGGCAAGTAATAATAAGAAACAGTAATGACCCGAAATATTATGTAGTGAAAGGCCATCCAAAATATAATAGTGGAAATAATGGTAATGGGAAAGGAAATGGAAATAGTGGCAGCAAAGGAAAGGGTAAGAAAGGTTAGTTTTAGTAAATGATATTTTTATGAGCCCGGTCATTGACCGGGCTTTATACTTATTGATCAATTGAAAATGTGAGTGTAAAACGAGAAATACCGTTTGTTACGTAACTTCCTTTTTAAATCCGCACAAATGCCAAGACTTATTGGTTTTACATTTTTTATTTTAAGTTTTTCATTTCTTAATGCGCAGGAGTTCGGTGGTAATCCACCTTCATTAAAATGGAAGCAGATCAGTACAGATACTGTGAGGGTTATATTTCCTGTAGGAATGGATAGTGCAGCACAAAGAGTTTCATCGATCGTGCATTTTCTTGCAGCAAAAAATAATTCACTTGGAACTAAAGTCAATAAAATAAATATTGTTCTTCAGAATCAATCGACGGTTGCAAATGCTTATGTTGGATTAGGCCCTTATCGCAGTGAGTTTTTCTTAACTCCATCGTTTAATAATTTTGAAATTGGCAGCATCCCATGGGCAGAAGATCTTGCATCACACGAATACCGGCATGTTCAACAGTTCAGCAACTTCAAAGTTGGGTTAAGTAAGCTGTTGTATTACCTGGCTGGAGATGATGGATTATCGCTTGCTATTAATGCTGCAGTACCTGATTGGTTTTATGAAGGCGATGCAGTATACAATGAAACAGTGCATTCTAAGCAAGGAAGGGGACGAATTCCTTTTTTTACGAATCAATATAAATCGCTTTGGGTAGATAATAAACAATATTCATGGATGAAGCTTCGGAATGGTTCATTGAAAGATCATGTACCTAATCATTATCATCTTGGTTATTTGATGGTGAATTATGGCTATGAAAAATATGGGAGTAATTTTTGGGGAAAAGTAACCAGGGATGCCGCATCTTTTAAAGGACTATTCTATCCATTTCAAAATGCTATAAAAAAACATACTGGCTTGGATTATAAAACTTTCAGGAAACAAGCCTTTGACTACTATAAGCTGAATAGCGATATGCAGCAGAAGAGTGCGACGCAACAGGTGTCTAATAGTAGTAATGAAGCCGGGGAACAAAGAATTACAAAACCGACAACCAGTTATGTTACTGATTATTTTTTTCCATACCAGGTAGGAAGTGATTCCTTACTTTACTTGAAAAGCAGTTATCGTAAGCGGGCTGCATTTGTGATAAAAGATAATTCCGGAGAACATGTATTGCGTGTAAAAGATATTTCACTGGATGAACAATATAGTTATCGCAATGGTAAAATTGTGTATTCTGCCTATAAGCCTGATAGCAGGTGGGGTTGGCGAAATTATGGTGAGATAAGGTTGCTGGATGTGGAAAGTGGTAAACAGCAAACGATCACTCATAGAACAAAATATTTTACACCGGATATTAGTAATGATGGCAGTAAAATAGTGGCAGTAAATTATAAAGCTGATGGTAAGTGTGAATTACATGTATTGGATGCGGTCACGGGAGGGTTGTTAAAAAACATTGAGTCCTCGGAAATAAATGTCTTTACTGATCCCAAGTTTATTAATGATAGCTCTATTATTGCTTGTGCAAGACTTCGTGATGGACAAATGTCACTCGTTCGTGCAGATATCAGTGGATCGATCATGAGACTTACACCTCCTTCTTATCATGTTATTGGGTTTCCTAATGTTCAAAACGATAAAGTTTATTTTACTGCATCTTTTAATGGCAATGATGAAATATTTATGTTGCACTTAAGTAATAATAAGATCTTCCAGGTTAGCAGCTCGGTTACGGGAAACTATTTTGTGAATGCGTCTGATAATAAACTTGTCTATTCAAATTTTACAGCAGACGGGTACCAGTTGAAAGAAATGAGTTCGTCAAACCCGAAAGAGATCGATCTAAAAGCTTTCGAACTGCCGGCTAATACGATCCTGATAGCTAAAGAAAATGATTTTAGCAACTTGAGATTAAATGATATTGTAACCAGGAATTTTTCAGTGAGTAAATACAAAAAAGGAACAAAGCTTTTAAATTTTCATAGCTGGCGGCCTTATTATGAGGATCCGTTTTTTACTTATACACTTTATGGTCAGAATATTTTGAATACACTGCAAACGGAGCTTTATTATTCATATAATCAGAATGAAAACACAAACGCTGTTGGATTCAACACAACTTATGGTGCATGGTTCCCTTACCTGTCAGCAGGAGCTGAGTATACTTTTAAAAGAACAGATACAGTAAATAATAAAACCCGTCAATGGGATCAATTGGATACTCGTATAGGTTTAAATATTCCATTAGATCTTTCTGGCGGCAGATATTTCAGGAATTTGAATTTTGGAAGCAGTTTTGTTTATCGGTTTGAAAATAATACAGGCCCTAATAAAGATCTGTTTGTTGAAAACAATTTTAGTTATCTCTCACATTTTATTAGTTATAGTCAACAGGTACAGACGGCAAGGCAACATATATTTCCGCGGTTGGGCTATAATTTTACATTACAATATCGTCACGCCATTTCGAAGTATGATAGCTACCAATTTTTTACTTCAGGCCATATTTACTTGCCGGGATTTTTTTCTACTCATAGTATTGTGTTAGATGGGACTTTCCAGGAAAGGGATACATCGAGGGCATTATTCAGCAACCGGTTTCCTTATTCAAGAGGATATAATGAGGCTTACTTTTCAAGAATGTGGAAGCTTGGTGCTAATTATCATTTTCCTTTATGGGTTCCTGATTGGGGTTTTGGGAATATTCTTTATATCCAGCGGATTCGTGCTAATGCATTTTATGATCTCACAAGAGTTTATTCAAATAGTAAAAAACTATCAGCTGATCAGCGAAGTGTAGGAGGAGAGATTTATTTTGACACCAACTGGTGGAATCAATACCCGTTAACATTTGGTTTTCGCATCAGTGCACGATTGGATACTGACCTGGTAACACGTCAGAAGGGAACTTTCTATGAGTTTATTTTGCCTGTGAGTATTATTCCAAGATAGCTTATAAAGAAGCAAGAGATTCTTCAATCGCTTTTATCTTAGCTTCTGCATCGGCCTTTTTCTTTTTTTCAACTTCAATTACTTCAGGCTTTGCATTTTGAACAAAACGTTCGTTGCCGAGTTTCTTTTCTACGGATATAAGAAAGCCTTTTTGGTATTCAAGATCTTTTTTGAGTTGATCCTTTTGCGCAGTCGTGTCAAGTTCTTTTTCTGTTTCAATAAAGAATTTATCTTTTTGAACCACACTACTGATTGATCCGGCAACTGCATCAGTAACAAAATTTATCTCCGAAGCATTTATCTGTTTAGCAAGAATTGATATAAAAGAATTGTAAGCTGATTGTTCAGCAGTTTGAATATGAAGTTTTATTTCTTCTTTTTGTTTCAATTGATTTTTCACACGAACATCACGCAAAGAAGTAATTACTTGTTTCAGGAGATCAGCTTGCTTCAAGATCTCTGATTTCTGGCTTCCGATCTTTGATTCTTGTCTAATAGTTAAATCGTCACCCTCTTTTCTTTCTTTTAATTCGTGATAAATTTCTTCGGTAACAAATGGCATGAAAGGATGAAGCAATTGCATTAACTCCTCAAAGAAGAAAACTGTTTTCTCATAAACTGTTTTTTCAATTGGTTGTTCAAAGCCAGGTTTTACCCATTCTAAATACCAACTGCAGAAATCATCCCATATTAATGAGTAAATAGTTTTTAGTTCCTCACTTAACCTAAAATCCTTGTGGAGTCTTTGAGCTTCCATTTTGACTTCCCCCAATCTATGTTCAAACCAATCAATAGCAAAATTACTTTCTGACTTACGGTCTTCCGGACTTTCTGACTTTCGGGCTTCCCACATCTTCACCAACTTCAGCGCATTCCAGATCTTATTATTAAAATTTCTGCCCTGGTCACAACTGCTATCATCAAATAAAAGATCATTACCAGCAGGAGAGGAGATCATAATTCCAAAACGAACCGCATCGGCTCCGTAACGATCGATCAGATGCAATAAGTCAGGGGAGTTGCCAAGACTCTTACTCATCTTTCTTCCTTGCTTATCTCTTACCATTCCGGTGAAGTAGACATCGCTGAATGGCTTTTCATTCTTGTATTCCATTCCCGCCATGATCATTCTTGCCACCCAAAAGAAAATGATATCCTGTCCTGTTACGAGCACTGAAGTAGGATAATAATAATTAATGTCTTTATTATTGGGTTGCGTTATTCCATTAAATACTTCAATAGGCCATAGCCATGACGAGAACCAGGTATCGAGTACGTCTTCGTCCTGTCTTAACTGTCCTTCAAGTTTTAAGTTTTGAGTTTTGAATTTTGACTTTGCTTCTTCTTCATTTGCCGCAACAACAAACTTTCCAGCTTCATCATACCATGCGGGTATTCTCTGTCCCCACCAAAGTTGGCGGCTGATACACCAGTCCTTTACATTCTCCCGCCAGTATTTATAAGTAGCCAAAAATCTTTCTTCGGGATGAATTTTTACATCACCACTTAAAACTGCATGCAAAGCTTTTTCAGCAAGCGGTTTCATTTTTACAAACCACTGTGTAGAAATGCGAGGCTCCACAACAGCATTTGTTCTTTGTGAAAAACCAAGACGGGTTGTGTACTCTTCTTCTTTGATCAATAAACCATCGGCTTTTAATTTTTCAATTGCTTTTTTTCTTGCTTCAAACCTGTCAAGACCAACAAATACCTGTGCAGCTTCACTCATTGTGCCATCTGGATTCAGTGTATCGATTGTTTCCAGATTATGTTTTAAACCGAGATTATAATCATTGATGTCATGAGCAGGTGTAATTTTCAATGCACCTGTTCCAAATTCTTTGTCTACATACTCATCAAAAATTACAGGCACTTCACGATTCACAAGAGGGACAATTACTTTCTTTCCTCTCAAATGAATGTAACGTTCATCGGTGGGATTTACTGCTAAAGCAGTATCTCCCATAATTGTTTCAGGCCTTTGTGTAGCAATGATAATATACTCGGCGGCTTTACTGTCGACCGTTGACTGTTGACTATCGACTACTTTATATTTTACATAATAAAGTTTGCCCTGCAGTTCTTTATACTCAACTTCTTCATCGCTCAATGCAGTTTTTGCAGCAGGATCCCAGTTGATCATTCTTGCTCCGCGATAAATAAGCCCTTTATTATATAAGTCAACAAAAACCTTGATGACAGCTTTGTAATAATGATCATCCATTGTGAAACTTACCCGATCCCAATCAACGCTGCAACCAAGCCGTTCGATCTGGTTATAAATGATGCCACCGTATTTTTCTTTCCACTCAAAAGCATATTTCAAAAATTCCTCGCGGCCGATCTTATTTTTATCAATGCCTTTTTCCTTCAGCATCTGCACAACTTTTGCTTCCGTAGCGATCGAAGCATGGTCGCTGCCCGGAACCCAGCATGCATTGAAACCACTCATTCTTGCTTTGCGAACAAGAATATCCTGCACAGTTTCATTCAGCGTATGCCCCATATGCAACACACCCGTAACATTTGGCGGAGGTATCACAACAGTAAAAGCCTTCCTGTCATCAGGAGTTGAATTAAAATATTTTTTCGACTTCCAATGCGAGGTCCATTTTTCTTCTATAGATCCCGGTTCAAAATTTTTCGATAGTTCCATTAGTTCGATGCTATTTTTTATGATCCCGGCATTAGTAATTCTAATCACCGTCCCTTGCGTCGCACTCTTGTGCTGCAATAATTTTATTCAGCTATCAGTTTGTGAGAAGCCCCTTCAGGGATTTTGGGTTTGGCGGCAAATTTACCTTCTTTCAGCTAGATAATAAAACTGAAAGCAACCTTTGAGAGAGTGAAAATTTAATCCTTAAAAACCATTTTTACAGAGCTAAATACTTACTTTGAAGTTCAATTTTTTTTATGGAAAGAACACTTTACTCGTGGCACAGCCCATCGCTGAATAAGGATATGCCCATCGCTATTTATGGTCACTATGGTTTTGCTTTGTTGCTGGTGCCAACTGCAGCAGCTGACTACCTCGAGTATGAGCGGTTTCAATTGCTGGATCAGATCGCACCATTTATTGAAGCTGGTAAATTAAAAGTGTATTCCGTTGACAGTATCAATAATGAAAGCTGGCTAAATAATAATATGAACCCTCGTGATAAATCAATTCGTCACCAACAATGGAATGATTATATTTTTAATGAAGTAGTTCCTTTCATCCGTACTAATTCAAGCTCGGATACAATGATCTATACATGCGGCGCTTCGTTCGGCGCATTGCACAGTATGAATTTATTTTTGAAAAGACCCGATATAGTCAACGGCGTAATTGCAATGAGCGGTGTTTATGATCTTACCGAATACACAAAGGGTCACTATGACGATGATGTTTATTTTAACAGCCCAATGCATTACATGCCTAATTTAACTGATCATGATGTGCTGGAGAAAATAAGAAGTACTCATCACCTGCATATATTTAGCGGCAGTGGCGCTTA
>JBIOVR010000091.1:0-5907 GCA_044867875.1 Chitinophagaceae bacterium | reverse complement strand
TTGAATTACTGAAGAAAGCATTTGAGGTAGCAAAAGAAAAAAACCTTTTGTTATATGATATAATGACGGAGAGATTTGAGATCAACACCATTCTTCAACGGGAAATTTCTATGATACCAGAAATATTCGGAACATTAGAAAAAGGAACAACTGAAAAACCAGCAGTGGAGATGACCAGTGATCATAATTTTTATAAAAATGTTTCTGGCAATATCGTTGTTAGGCCAGCTTGGTTTATGGATGCATCGCAACAAGGAAATGGCATTGTAGACGTCACTACACATTTGGTTGACCTGGTTCAATGGGAGAGTTTTCCCGAACAGAGTTTAGATTATACAAAGGATATAACAATAACAGCTGCAAGAAGATGGCCAACTGATATGACAGTGACTCAATTTAAAACGATCACTAAGCTAAATGAGGTTCCGGCTTTTATTGAAAAAGACAAACAAAATGATTCATTGTTGAAAGTATGGTCGAATGGCGAGATCAATTATACTATAAAAGGCGTTCATGCGAAAGTGAATGTAGTATGGAGTTACCAAACTGAAAGTGGAAGCGATACTCATTATTCGATCATGCGAGGAACAAAAGCAAATTTGGTAATCAGGCAGAGCAAGGAAGAGAATTTCAAACCGGTATTGTATATAGAGGCAATAAAGAATGATGCGGCTTTCCAAACGATCGTCGAACAACAGTTTTCAAAAATAAGTACAAAATTCCCCGGCGTTGAAATATACAAGATTGCTAAAGGATGGAGCATTAAATTGCCTGAGAAGTTGGCAGAAGGACACGAATCACATTTTGCAAGAGTTACGAATAATTTTCTTGAGTATCTGAAGAATAAAAATATGCCTGCATGGGAAGTACCAAATATGCTGGCAAAATATTACACCACAACTAAAGCACTGGAGACTGCTTTAAAGAATAAATGATGAAACACACGATTGTATTGCTTTTGCTGGCATTCACAGTGAATGCTTATGCGCAATATCCTAAAGTGGATATTCCCGGATCAGAAGTTAGAAAGATCACATCAAAAATTGTTGCCGGGCAAGAGTATGAGCTGCAAATAATGTTACCCGGCGGTTTTAAAAATAGCAATAAAAAATATCCTGTTATTTATTTAATGGATTCGCAATGGGATTTTCCATTATTAAAATGTCTTTATGGTGAGCATTATTTTGATGGCTTTGTTCCTGAACTGATCGTCGTAGGTGTTACGTGGGGTGGGGTCAATCCTAACCCCGATAGTTTAAGAGCAAGAGATTATACCCCAACTAATGAAGCGAGATTACCACAAAGTGGCGGTGCAGATAAATTTCTTTCATTTATGAAAGATGAATTGTTCCCATTCATTGAAGGAAACTATAAAGCAGATAAGAATAATCGTACGCTGATGGGTTGTTCCCTTGGCGGATTGTTTACTTTATATGCTTTATTTACTCATACAGATATGTTCAAAGGTTATGCAGCTGCAAGTCCAGCTGTTGGATGGGACAAAGAAGTTCTTTATAAATATGAAAAAGAATTTGCTGAAAAAAAATCAGCGAAGCCTCTCAGAGTTTATATGACGGTCGGCGATGTAGAAAGAGGCCGACAAACATTCGAAAGGTTTGCTGCACAAATAGCCAGCAGAAATTATACATCTGTAGCCCTCAAATCAAAAGTATTAGAGAATACCGGACATTCAGGAACTAAAAGTGAAACGTTTGGACGTGGAATGCAATATGTTTTTGAAAAGCCAAAACTGAATCTTGATGCAGCGGTATTGAATAAATATGTTGGGGCTTATCAAGCACCTAATGGAAGCAAGATTGATATTAAAAATGAAGATGGTAAACTTGCCATATACTTTTCTCCCTCCAATAAATATGTATTGTATTCAGCAAGTGAAACTGATTTTTATGCCACATCAGAATTTTTCAATTTAGAATTCAAGAATGAAGGCGGCAAACCAAGCGGATTCCAATTCAATAGGTATAATAATTCGCAGTTCATGGCTAAAATAAATTAGAATGAAAAAATTATTCTTCTTTTTATTTATTTCAAATGCATTAACAGCGACTGCACAGAAGAATGATTCAATATTGTCGGGAGTTTATTACTGGAATAAATTGGAACCAGTGAAAGAAGATACAAGACTAAGAAGACAAGTGCTCGAAGGAAAAACATTCGCCCTTGAGTATTTTGAGATACATACTTCAACATTAGAACCAGGCAAAGCTCCTCACCCGCCACACACACATGCTGACCAGGAAGAGTTAATGATCGTAAAAGAAGGACAGGTCAAGATCACTATTGCCGGACAAAGTAAAATACTCGGCCCCGGAAGTATTGCATTTGCAATGCCAGGTGATGAACACGGAATTGAGAATGCCGGCAAGACAATAGCTACTTATTATATTCTAAAATACAAAGGCAAATTGCCAATGGAAGCTGGCAGTTCTTTTATGCTTGACTGGAATGATCTGAAAACCAATAATACAGGAAAAGGATACCGGAGAGAATTTTTTAACAAGGCAACGTCACAGTTGGCACAATTTGAAATGCACACAACGGCATTAAATAAAGATTCAGTAAGCCATGCACCGCATACTCATGTTCAGGAAGAGATCATTTTAATAATTCGTGGAAATGTAACTATGCATATTGATGGAAAATTATATCCTGCATCGGCAGGCGATCTTGTATTTCTTTCATCAGGTATTCCACATGCATTATTGAATGCAGGTAAAGAACAGTGTGAATATTTTGCTTTTCAATGGAGAAATTAGTCAGACTAAAAAATTGCTTGCATGAAAAAGATAACATCACTACTCTGCTTATTGTTTTGCCTAACATCTTTAATTGCCCAGCAAAAAACGGGAATGTTTGATGGAAATGAAGATGTTGGCAATCCTGCTAAAAAAGGGTCTGCAACTTATAATACCGAAACTCAGGAATATACTATGAGCTGCGGTGGCAAGAACATGTGGGCAAATGATGACCAGTTTCGTTTTCTCTGGAAAAAGATTAAAGGCGATTTTATGATCAGCGCTACTGTTCGCTTTATTGGAAAAGGAACAGATCCTCATCGCAAGATCGGCATCATTGCAAGAAATCAATTGACTGCTAACTCCCCTTATGTTGACGCTTGTGTGCATGGTGATGGATTAACATCTTTGCAATCGAGACATGCAGATACTGCACAGACTTTACAGATCGTGTCTCAAAGTGTTGGAGCTGTTAATATCGAATTGCAACGTATAGGAAATACATTTACTTTTTCCGCTGCCACTTCGGGAGAAAATTATAAGACATCTTCAAAAGAGCTTTTACTAAATGAAGAAGTATATGCAGGCCTCTTTATCTGTTCACATAATGAAAATGTAGTTGAGCAGGCCGTATTCAGCAATGTTCGTATCATCATTCCACCTGCTAAAGATTTCCGTCCTTATCGCGATTATATCGGGAGTCATTTAGAAGTAATGGATGTACAAACTGGTCATCGGAAAATATTATACAGTGTGCCTAATTCCATACAAGCGCCGAATTGGACAACCGATGGCAAACATCTTATTTACAACTCTGAAGGGTTATTATATAAATTCAATCTTCAAAATAATACTCCTGAAAAATTAAACTCAGGTTTTGCAAACCAAAATAATAATGATCATGTTATTTCATTTGATGGGAAACAAATAGCAATAAGTAATCATGTTGGAGAAAAAAGAATTTCAACTTTGTTTACTTTGCCAATCACTGGTTCTGACAAACCTATACAGATCACTTCTGCTGACTCAGGACATTCCTATTTGCATAGTTGGTCAACCGATGGAAAGAAATTAATTTTTACAGGGCAGCGAAAAGGTCAATATGATATTTGGGGAATTGATATCAATACAAAGAAAGAATATCAATTAACCAACACACCCACATTAGATGATTCACCAGAATACAGTCCCGATGGTAAATGGATCTATTTTAATTCAGTTCGCACAGGTACCATGAAATTATGGAGAATGAAACCCGATGGTAGCAACCAAGAACAGGTAACCTTTGACGAGTATAACGATTGGTTCCCGCATTTTTCACCTGATGGCAAATGGATTGTTTTTCTTTCTTATCCAAAAGAGATCAACCCAACAGATCATCCCTGGTATCAGAAAATTTATTTGCGAATGATGCCAGCAAGTGGAGGTATACCAAAAAATATAGCTTACGTATATGGAGGTCAGGGAACCATCAATGTCCCCTCCTGGTCTCCGGATAGTAAAAGAATTGCTTTTGTTAGCAACACACAACTGAAATAATAATGAAACCCGGTTTAAAAATATTTCTCGCTATTGTCTTTTTTGCACCACAATTTGTTTCAGCACAAATAAAGCTTCCACGACTTGTACGGGATAGCATGATCTTGCAAAGAGATACCAAAATAAATATCTGGGGCTGGGCTGGTAAGAATGAAAAGATAAATATCAAATTCAACAGCAAGAATTATAAAACAACGACCGGTAGTGATGGCAAATGGTTAATACAATTACCACCAATGAAAGCCGGCGGCCCGTACACAATGGATATTGCCGGAAGTAATAAAATTTCATTGAAAGAAATTCTTATTGGTGATGTTTGGATCTGCAGTGGTCAATCGAACATGGTTCATCAAATGAATATCCATGATGTTACTTATGCAAAAGATATTGCAGAAGCAAACAATCCGCAGATAAGACATTTCTGGATTCCTACACTTACAAATTTACAGGGCCCGCAAGATGATCTGCCAACAGGTTATTGGAAATCTGCTATCGGTGATGATATAAGACCATTTTCAGCAGTCGCATATTTCTTTGCAAAAAAACTTTATGAGAAATATCATGTGCCAATTGGTTTGATCAATGCAAGTGTTGGGGGCACACCTATCGAAGCATGGACAAGTGAAGAAGGGTTAAAAGATCTTTTTACTATGCAGGCAACTATTTTAAAAAATAAAGACACTGCATACGTAAATGGAACTAACAGGGCTGCATTCAATAACGCTACCCGTCCTCAGCCAAATGATCTTGGAATGCTTGGTGAAAAGAAATGGTTTGATGTTTCTTATACCCCGAAAGGTTGGAAAACAATAAATATTCCAGGCTATTGGGAAGATCAGGGATTAAAAGATTTGAATGGTATTGTTTGGTACAGAAAAGAAATTGATATACCAGCAGCTATGATAGGTAAGTCTGCAAGAGTTTTTCTTGGAAGAATTGTTGACGCAGATGTTTTATATATAAATGGGAAACAAATTGGCAATACAACTTATATGTACCCTCAAAGAAGATATAATGTACCTCCCGATTTGTTGAAAGCTGGTAAAAATATTTTTGTTGTTAAGGTTACAAATAATGCCGGTAAAGGAGGATTTGTTCCTGACAAACCTTATTGCATATTTGCCGGCAATGATACGATCGATCTTAAAGGTTATTGGCAATATAAAGTTGGTGAAGTTTATAAACCACAAACTGCTGGCGGTGGTGGTGGAATCAGTGCACAAAATCAACCAACCGGATTATACAATGCAATGATCGCTCCGTTAATAAATTATTCCGCGAAAGGATTTCTCTGGTACCAGGGTGAAGCAAATACAAACCGTGCAGAAGAGTATGCAAAACTGCAGCCTGCACAAATAATAGATTGGAGAAATAAATGGAAACAGGGCGATCTCCCTTTTTTATATGTACAGCTTCCTGGTTTTATGGATTATAATTACTTGCCATCCGAAAGTCAATGGGCCAGCTTAAGAGAATCTCAGTTAAGATCATTATCAGTCCCAAATACAGCGATGGTTGTTGCCATTGATCTTGGTGAGTGGAACGACATTCATCCTGACAATAAGAAAACTGTTGGAGAAAGATTAGCCCTGGCCGCAGAAAAGCTTGCGTA
>JBIOVR010000090.1:0-14598 GCA_044867875.1 Chitinophagaceae bacterium | reverse complement strand
AAACAATTTGGCTTTCACATCGAGCTGGCACCTATTATTGGCGAGACAAGTGTTTTGAGAGGAAGCTGGGGAATACGCTACCAATTTAATAGAGGCAGCAGTCGTTGAGCCATGCGCACAACAACAGGTTGGCAAAAGCAGGGCTGAAGAATAAAAGTCAACTTACTATCTTTAATCAGCAACATCAACTAAGTGAAGCGGCAAAATATAAATCTCTGCCTTCGCCAACCTGTTAACGGTTGTACAAAATCTTTTACTCCATTGTTGATGTTCGAGTTTAGATAGAATTCAAGAATAGTAAATAACACCAACAAAAAATTACATCCTTAACTTCAGTTATTGGTATGCAAACAAATGAGATCAGCAACAGGTATAGAAATTTTGTTCTGATGATGTTGACGCTTGTCTATGTCTTCAACTTTGTGGACCGGCAACTCATTGTTATTCTCCAGGAGTCAATAAAAAAAGATCTCAATCTTTCTGATACCCAACTTGGCCTGCTCTCCGGATTCACATTTGCTATATTTTATGTTACCCTGGGTATTCCTATTGCCCGCCTTGCTGATAGAACAAACCGAAAAAACACCGTGGCGGTATCCCTGGGTTTATGGAGTGCAATGACTGCTTTCTCCGGACTTGCACGAAATTTTATCCAATTGCTTTTAGCTCGTATTGGTGTTGGAGTTGGTGAAGGGGGAGGAAGCCCCCCGGCTCATGCTATGATCTCTGATTACTTTCCACCTCAAAAGCGGTCCACTGCACTTTCAATTTATTCAACAGGTATTTATTTCGGTATCCTGATCGGTTTTTTAATGGGTGGTTATTTGAATCAGCATCTTGGGTGGCGAACTGCATTTTTTGTTGTTGGTATACCAGGTATAATTTTTTCAATACTTTTTTATTTCTTAGTTAAGGAACCTCGCAGAGGTGCAACTGATGTTACAGCAACATCCACGATCGGGGATCAATCATTGGGCAAAGTACTTAAGCAGCTATATTCAACCAACACATTTGTTTACCTGGCACTGGCTACAGGCCTCCATGTGTTCTGCCTCTATGGTCTTCTTAATTGGACACCATCTTTCCTCTCAAGGCTTCATGGCATGAAGAATTCCGAAATAGGTAGCTTGTTAGGTCCGATCTTCGGCATCAGTGGTGCAATTGGTTCGTTCGCAGGCGGATTCCTGACCGATCATTTTGGAAAAAAAGATAAACGGTTGTACCTGGTAATTCCTGCGTTTGCTATCATTCTCTCTATTTTTTTTGCAGCTGGAGTTTTGTTTCTTCAGAATACAACTTTATCACTGATATGTTTGGGTTGCTGTGCTTCTTTGCAAAGTGTATACCTGGGGCCATCTATTGCGGTGGCACATAGCCTCGTTCCGGCGTCGATGCGATCACTCACTTCAGCTATTTTATTTTTTGTGTTGAATCTTATTGGTCTTGGGTTAGGTCCATTAGTTGTGGGAATTATCAGCGACAAACTTGCTCCGGCGCTTGGTAATGAATCCCTGCGATGGGCCATGTCAATTATAATAGTGATTGGTGCTGTATCAACAATATTCTTTTTTATCTCTGCAAAAAAATTAACTGTAGATCTGCAGCTAAAGAGCAAATAAAAAAATGATTAACGGGAACAAAGTTTGAAAGATCACCTGGCCGCTCCGCCATCGATAGTTAAACAAATTCCGCTAACGAACGAAGCTTCATCAGATGCAAGATATAGATAGCCGTTTGCAATATCATCGGGAACTCCCCATTTGCCGAGTGGTATATGAGGGATACTTTGTTTACGCACTTCTTCTGGCATAGCTTCAGTCATAGCAGTTGTTATAAATCCCGGGGCAATACAATTGACTGTAATATTATAACGGCCGAGTTCCATAGCCCATACTTTTGTCATACCAATAATAGCCGATTTAGTTGCGACATAATTGGTTTGTCCAAAGTTTCCGCGAATAGCAACATTAGAGGATGCAGAAACAATGCGGCCATAATTTTGCTCTTTCATAATTGGAGCGATCGCCTGAGTGCAAATGAAAACCCCTGTAAGGTTTACCAAAATAACATCATCCCATTCCTGCATTGTCATTTTAAGTAAGGTCCTGTCTCTTGTAATACCAGCATTGTTGATAAGAATATCAATACGTCCAAAATGTTCATGTGCTTCAGCCATCGCTTTTTGTACTTCGTCCTGTTTAGTTACCGATACTTTTTTAAAAATGATCTCATGTCCTTCCATTTTTAATCGTTCTGCTATTGTATTTCCCTGGTCAGATACATCCCACAAAATGATCTTTGCACCTTCTTTGGCAAACCGTTCCGTGGTAGCAAGACCTATTCCATTTGCGCCGCCGGTGATCAAAGCAATTTTGTTTTTTAGTCTCATCTTGTTGTGATTTTAAAATTTTGTATTGCCGTAAAAGCGAACATTCAAATATAACGGGTAAAATGACGAACCTAAAAACCTTTATCGGTACATTTAATTTTTACATTTGATGAACATAACTAAAAAGGTATATGAACCGGTATCTAACAACTATTCTGACACTATTTGTATTTCTTGTCTATACAAACTCTGCACACTCTCAATCAAAAGTCCTAATGAATGCTACTCCGGCATCAGCTGGGTTTTCCGCTACTCGTCTTGCACGTCTTGACTCCGGCATGAACGACTGGGTAAAAAACAAATGGGTAAATGGTTCTGTGGCATTGATAGTTCGAAATGGAAAGATCATTTTTAATAAAGCTTATGGTTATAATAATCTAGAAACGAAAGAGGCGCTGGATAAAAATGGAATTTTTCGAATTGCCTCACAAACAAAAGCTGTTACCACAGTAGCTGTAATGATGTTGTGGGAGGAAGGAAAATTTTCATTGGACGATTCTGTTTCTAAATTCATCCCTTCTTTTGCCAATCAACAGGTGATAGCAACTTTTAACCCCAAAGACATTACGTACACAACTATTCCTGCAAAACGAGCTATCACCATTCGTGATTTGCTTACACATACATCGGGTCTTGGATACCCGGGAATAGGGACACCGGAAGAAATTGCTATTTATGCAAAATATAGGATCACGGGAGGTGTGGGCGTAGCAGGTGAAAAAATTTCTGACGTGATGAATCGCCTGGGCACATTGCCACTATTTTTTCAACCTGGTGAACAATGGAGGTATGGATTAAGTCATGACGTATTGGGATATTTAGTTCAACTGTGGTCTGGCATGTCACTGGAAGATTTTTTTGCAAAACGAATTTTTCAACCTCTTGGTATGAAAGATACTTATTTCAATGTGCCACAGGAAAAGGGAAAAAGGCTTGTAAATTTTTTTCTGCAGGATCCTACAGGAGTAATAAAAAAGCAAGAAACAGTTTTTGGTGGAGCACTCGATCTGAAATATCCACTTAAAAAAACAGATTATTTTTCCGGTGGCGGGGGTTTGTCGTCCACTATTTATGATTATGCTATTCTACTTCAAATGTTATTAAATGCCGGAGAATATAACGGTGTCCGACTGCTGGCCCGTAATACAGTGCGTATGATGACCATGAATCAAATTGGAGATCTATCTGTGAATATTGGAACTAGTAAGGATAATAAATTTGGATTTGGCTTTTCCATTATCAGCGAAAGTGGGAGCAAAGGTCCAAGCCAGGCCGGTACTTACGCATGGGGTGGTGTTTTCTCAACTACTTATTGGGTGGATCCAAAGGAAAATTTGATCGTATTGCTATACGAGCAAATGTGGGGACCGCATATTGCTGACACACAGAAATTATTTCGTGCCCTCGTGTACCAGGCGATCAATGATTGATGAATTGTTGAAAGTAAAAAGTTTAACCACGTTTGATCACTTGTGTTCTTGAAGAAATTTTTCCCGAAGAGCAGACTTTAAAAATTTACCTACCGATGTTTTTGGAATGGCATCAATTACATGATAGCCATCGGGGATCCAGAATTTTGCAAACCTCGTAGCGAGGAATTCATTTAGTTCAGTAGCGGAAAAGTTTTTTCCTTCTTTAAGTACAACATAAGCAAATGGCCGTTCTACCCATTTATCATCGGGGATGGCGATCACTGCCGCTTCTAATATTGAAGGATGACCCATCAACGAATTTTCCAGTGCTACTGAACTGATCCATTCACCTCCTGATTTGATAACATCTTTGCTTCTGTCTTTTATTTCAATGAACCCATCTTCACTGATGGTAACAATGTCACCCGTTTTCAACCAACCATCTTGTGTAAATTTTTCTCCGCTCGCTTCTTCTTCATTATAGTACGAAGAACAAATCCATGGTCCACGCACCTCCAGTTCACCCATCGTAAGTCCATCCCATGTAATTAATCCGAATTCATTTCTCCCACGGATCTCTACAAATGGAACCGGCAATCCTTGTTTTGCTATATGATCATACTGTTCATCTTTGGATGCTTTCTCAAGTTTAGAAGTCATCACTGAAGTACTACCTAATGGAGACATTTCGGTCATGCCCCAGGAATGAAGGACTCTGATTCCGAAGTTTTCATCAAAAGATTTTGCCAAAAAACGAGGTACTGCCGAACCACCCAGTATTATGAGGCGTAAGAATAGTTTGTATTTAGCAGGTTCATTTTCCAGGGCATTCAGGATACTCATCATAACCGTAGGTACACCAGCTGTCAGAGTCACCTTTTCATTTTCAAAAAGCTGCAAAAGACTTTCTGCATCGAGAAAAGGACCAGGAAACACCTGGGTAGTACCCACGAACGTACAACTATAAGGAAAACCCCAGGCACTGGCATGAAACATGGGAACGACAGGCAACATTACATCCCGCTCATTGATACCAGCACCAGTACAACCTAAAAGGAATGACATCACATGAAGCATGATGGAACGATGGGAATACAATATACCTTTTGGCTTTCCGGTTGTTCCCGAAGTGTAACACATGAACGCAGCTGAATATTCGTCACCTTCAAAGGGTTCAAATAATGAATAATCGCCACTTGCAACCAGGTCCTCATAATTTAAATACGCTGACGAAATTTGTTTTCCTCCATTCGGTATGACAATGACTTTGGAGACCTGTATCGTGTGTTTGAATTTTTCAAACAAGGGCAACAGTACTTCGTCCACAATAATGATCTTATCTTCCGCATGGTTAACAATATAACCAAGATCATCCGGGCTAAGACGAATGTTGAGAGGATGTACAATTGCTCCTATACACGGAATTGCAAAATATGCTTCGAGATGCTGATAATGATTCCAACAAAGAGTGGCCACCCTGTCACCCTCCCGAATGCCGAGGTGATGAAGAGCTACAGCCAACTTTTTTGTACGGATGGCAAAATCCTGGTAAGTGTAGCGATGAATACTTTTATCGGGAAGACGACTCACAATTTCTTTTTCTCCAAATAAGGTTTCTGCCCTTCGTAAAATCGTGGGAAGAGTTAATTGATATTCCATCATTAAACCTTTCATGGAACTTTTGAATTGTGGTAAGTGTTATATAATTTATTCGCTGAAAGATAATCAAAAGAAATATTAATAGTAGCATCACTTAGATCTGTAACAAACCTTTTATCAATGAGCTTTTAAATAGAATTCAAGAATAGTAAATAGCACCAACAACCAAAGCTTTATTATCTTCAGTTGTTGCACGCCTGCACAAAGATGCTATGCGACATATGAACGGAGTAAGGTTTAGTAAGTGATCACAAAACAATTTATAATAACAACTATATGGACAAAATAAAAAAAGATGAGTTTAAATTGATTGGACTTAAACTAAACAACAAAACGAAAAATAAAAACGGACAATCAGGAATTGATTGTGGTAACTTATGGCAAAAGTTTGAGACCGAAAATTTTGCAGAAAGAATACAAGACAAGTTAAGTAATGAAATCTATGCAGTTTATTACGATTATGAAGGCGAACATACCAAACCATTTTCATATTTTATTGGCTGTAAAGTGAAACCGGATATTCAAAACTCCCAGGGCATGGATAGTTTGATCATCCCTGCAGGAAGTTATTATAAAGTAATTGCCAAAGGGACAATGCCTGATTGTGTTGTTAATTCCTGGAAAAAAATCTGGAGTTCAATTAGTGACAGGGCTTATCAATTTGATTTTGAAATTTACGATGAGCGAAGTAAAGATTGGAGTAATGCAGAGGTAGAAATTTTCGTTTCTACTAACTAATAAAAAAAATTGTTTAACAGAGACTGTAAAAAAATATTTACTTATAAAATAGACTTCACGTCCGGCACATTGCAATGAAAGCTCAGCCAATTAAAATTTCTTCCTTTCTTTGCACATGTCTTCATCACACAAGATCATCATCATCACCGCTCCTTCCGGTGCCGGTAAAACTTCTATTACCAAACATTTGCTGAAAACCTTTCCTGGTAAATTAGCTTTTTCTGTTTCTGCCGCTACACGCCAAAGAAGAGAGTATGAAAAAGATGGCGTTGATTATCATTTTATGAGTGTTGATGATTTCAAAGAAAAAATTCAGCACAATGCATTTATAGAATGGGAAATGGTGTACGAGGGAAAATATTATGGAACATTGGCATCGGAGATCCATCGCATCTGGGAAGAAGAAAAAGTACCCTTGCTGGATATCGATGTGCAGGGGGCCGTTCATGTACAGCAGGAACACCGGGAACAAACTCTTTCAATTTTTATTGAGCCACCATCAGTGGATGAATTAAAAAGAAGACTCAGTAGTCGTGGCACTGAAACTCCTGAAAGCCTGGCCACTCGTGTAAATAAGGCTACTTATGAACTTTCCTTTAAAGATCATTTTGATAAAGTGATCGTAAATGATGATCTTGAAAAAGCCCGTAAAGAAGCGGAAGAAATTGTAAGGTCGTTTATTGAGGACGAAAAAGTATAAATGGTATATAAGTATCTAAGGTATCTTACTTTATTCGGCAGTTACTTGCAATGTAACTCTTTATACTTCATATACCTTTTATATCTATCTACTGTTGCACTAATCTTTTATACTTTACAACCTGTAATAATTACTTAGTATTTACTTCCTATAACATCTCCCCGCTTTTTCTATCTTTACTGCCCCATGTTTGAAATACGTATCGTCATATGGTTTGTGCTTACCATCCTGCTGATGGGTTTTTTTGCAGGAATTGAAATGGCATTTTACAGCGCCAACCGCATGAGCATTGAACTGAAAAAGAAACAAGGAAGGGCCAGTGGGCAAATATTGGATCAGTTCATTGATCACCCTGTTTATTTTCTTGGCACTACACTAATTGGCTTCAATGTATTCCTTGTATTCTTCGGGTTACAAATAAGCAAGGTCATGGAACCACTGTGGATCAGGCTTGATGTTGGTTCTGATTCTGTTCGCATTATAATAGAAATACTCTTATCAACTTTTCTTGTACTTGTATTTGCAGAGTTTCTTCCCCGTGCTATTTTTCGTGCAAGAGCAAATACATTGCTAAGCCGGCTGGCCCAGTTGATCGATATTTTTTACCAGATGTTTTACCCGATCGCTGCCGCCTGCATTGCAATGGCCAATTGGTTACTTAAATACGTTTTCAATGTAAGAGTTGATGAAAAGAAAGAAGTGTTTGGCAAAACGGATCTTGAACATCTTTTTCGACAGGCGAAAGAAGCAGAAGATGAAAAACAACCCTTGAACACCGAGTTCTTTGAAAATGCTCTTGAATTACCAAAGATCAGGATACGTCAAAGTCTTGTTCCCCGTAAAGAAATTGTCGGTATTGATATAAAAGAATCAATTGAATCTTTACGACGACTGCTTATTGAAACCAAGTTGTCACGCATAGTTGTTTTTGAGGGTAATATTGATCATATCATCGGTTATGTTCATCAATTGGATATGTTTAAGCGACCATCAACTATTCAATCTGTGTTATTGCCGATACCTGCAGTGCCTGAAAGTATGAGTGCCACTGATCTTATCAATAAGTTTACCCGTGAAAGAAAAAGTATTGCATGGGTAGTGGATGAATTTGGCGGTACTGCCGGTGTAATTACCATGGAAGATGTGCTGGAGGAAATTTTTGGAGAGATACTGGATGAGTATGACGTAGAAGAGTTTGTTGAAAAACAAATTGCGGAACATGAATATATTTTTTCCGGCCGCCTGGAACTTGATTATATCAATGAAAAATATGGTTTTGATTTCCCCGTAGATGAAACAGAAACACTGTCCGGGTTTATCATTAACTATCATGAAACCATTCCTAAGCAAAAAGAAAGGATCATCATTGCCGACTACGAGTTTGACATTATGAATGTAAGTGACACCCGCATCGAGATGGTGAAAGTGAAAAAATTGAAATAAAGGTCCACCTTCCTGTTTATACCTGTCTCAACCCGTTTATCAATTTATTTTTCTGCGAGTCATTCCAGAGATTTATCTTTCGTTCTCCAAAAAAATTAATAATAATATGATACAAGCAAAAAAGTCGCTGCTTTTGCTGGCAGGCGCCATGTTTGTGGGCCTTTGCGGTTTTTCGCAAAACAATCCCTCTGCTAACCCGGCCGCAAAAACCGACACAACAAAAAAGACTCCACCTACGCCGCCTAAACCTACGGTGGCGGATAAAGTTAAGAGCAGTAAAAAAATGGATGGCCTTTTTACTGTATATCAAGACACGGCCAACGGAAGTGTGCAGATGTATGTAAAGAAAAACCAGTTGGGTAAAGAATATATTTACCAGAGTTTTTCAATGGGCGGCCCAACCAGTTTATTCTTACATCAAAATATGATCCGCACAACATGGATCTTTAAAATCAAAAAAACCTTTGACAAGCTTGAGTTTTCACAGGTGAATACCAACTTCTGGTACGATCCTCAAAATGCAGTAAGCAAATCAGCCAATGTAGATGTAACGGAAGCCGTTTTTTATTCTGCAAAAATTGATGGGGAAGATTCAACAGGGTTTATTGTAGCTGGTGATGGATTGTTTTTAAGTGAGAAACTTGACCCGATAAAACCATTGGTTGCACCAGGTCCTGCAGCACAATTTGTATTCAATCTTGGTAATCTTAATGCTGCTAAGTCAGGTTATAAATCAGTACGTTCATATCCTAACAATACTGATGTGATTGTTGAATTGGCGTATGATAATCCTGCTCCTTTTAATCAAGGTGGAAAAGATATTACGGATGCCCGTTATAACCGTATTCGTTTTCAACATAGCTTTTTGGAAATGCCGGTGAATGATTTTCGTCCAAGACTTGATGATCCGAGAGTTGGATATTTCACACAGGAGATAGATAATCTTACAAGCATTAAAGTAGCAGATTATAAAGATGTGATCAATCGCTGGAATTTGGTAAAGAAAGATCCTTCTGCTGCGATCAGCGAGCCAGTTGAGCCGATCGTTTGGTGGGTTGAAAACACAACACCAGTTGAATATCGTCAGACGATTGTGGAAGCTGGTTTGAAATGGAATGAAGCTTTTGAAAAAGCAGGTTTCAAAAATGCAGTTGTAATGAAGATCATGCCTGATGATGCTACCTGGGATCCAGCTGATATCCGTTACAATGTTATTCGCTGGGTTTCTTCACCCTACCCTCCTTACGGAGCCATCGGGCCCAGTTTTGTAAATCCAAAAACGGGGCAGATACTTGGTGCTGATATAACAGTTGAATGGATGAGTGGTAGTTCCAGTCCCATTGCGGAAGAGTTGTATGATGTAAAATCTATCAATACCGATCTTCCTTCAATACTTCTTGGTACAAATAAAAATGAAGAAGTAAAAATTCCAGACAATCTTAAATGGATGGCTTGTACGCTTGGACAAGAATTGAAGGCACAGTTCACATCAGGACTTACAACACTGGAAGCAACTGGTGCTTCTGATGCTGAAATAAAAACACTGCACAAAGAATTTTTGTATTATCTCATTTTACACGAAATGGGACATACAATGGGATTGAATCATAATATGAAGGCTAGCCAAATGCTGAGCCCTGGAGAGGTAAACAATACTGGTATCACTCATGTAAAAGGTTTACAGGGATCAGTAATGGATTACCCTGCAGTTAATGTTTCAACTGATCGCAGTAAGCAAGGTGATTACTATACAACAAAAGCTGGCCCTTATGATCTTTGGGCAATTGAATTTGGTTATACTCCATTTAGCCCTTCAGAGGAAGCATCCGGTTTGACAAAAATTCTTAGCCGCAGCAATGAGCCAGGTCTCGCATTTGGTAATGATGCAGATGATATGCGTTCACCCGGTGGTGGGGGTATTGATCCAAGAGTAATGATCAATGATATGAGTAGTGATATGGTAGCCTATGCAGAAGACAGATTTGCCCTTGTAAGCTCTTTGATGGGCAAACTGAAAGAAAAATACAGCAAGCCTGGTAAATCTTATGCAGAACTCAGAGCCCGTTACGGAAATTTGGTGGGTCAACGCGGCAGCATGGCCCAGTCAGTGAGCCGTTATATCGGTGGTGTTTATGTTGACAGAAGTTTTGTTGGCCAGCAAACAACCACCAAACCATTTACACCGGTCAGTGAAGCATACCAGAAAAAAGCAATGGCGCTGTTAACAAAATATGTTTTTGCACCTGATGCTTTTAAAGGCGATGCTGCATTGTTCCCTTACCTGCAATCGCAGCGTCGTGGCTTTAATTTCTTTGGCAATGGCGAAGATCTCAGAGCCCAGACAATTATTCTTAATATGCAGGTTGGTTTATTTTCTCATTTGATGAGTCCAAATACATTGACAAGAATTAATAACAGCACATTGTATGGTAACACATACTCATCTGCCGAAATGATCAATGATCTGACAAATGCAGTATTTGCAGCTGATCTGAAAACAAACGTGAATTTATACAGGCTTAATTTACAAACAGAATATGTCAAAGGACTTGCAGCTATCACATCTGCTCCTGTTAGTCCTTATGACAATGCATCAAAAGCTGCCATGTATAATACGCTTAAAAAGATCAAAGGAATGCTTGCAACGGCGGGCTCGACAGATGAGCAAACCCGTGCACATAGAGCCAATCTTGTATTCTTAATAGACAAGGCTTTATCTGTTAAATAAAAATGTTATTCGATTAATAAACCCCGGTATTTTGCCGGGGTTTTTCATTTTATGAAAATGGGTTGACAATAGGCCGTCTCCGCTACTTATATTTGCGACTCTAATTACTACAGATGGCATTGAGTTTATTTGGAAGGAGAAATAAAAATAATGAAGAAAAGGCTGAAATGTCTTTTATTGAACATTTGGAAGTTCTTCGCGGACATTTATTTCGTTCTGTGCTTGCAATTGCTGCGGGGGCAATTGTTTTTATAGTCTATAATACATTTTTTGTTCGTGAAGTATTGATGGGTCCTACTCATGCGGATTTCCCAACCTATAAATGGCTTTGCAAGGTGGGTCATGCTATCGGGCTTGGCGATAATATGTGCATGAAAGATATCGGGCTTAAAATGCAAAGCACTTCTGTAAGCGGACAATTCAGCATGTATTTCACTTTAATATTTGTAGGCGGCATCATTGTAGCTTTTCCTTATATATTCTGGGAGTTCTGGCGTTTTATAAAACCCGCCTTAACAAAAAAAGAATTATCTAAAACAAGAGGCGTTATCTTCTGGGTCTCCTTTTTATTTTTTCTTGGAATAACGTTCGGCTATTTTATAATTGCTCCATATACTGTAAACTTCTTTGCCAACTTTCAATTGGATGATAATATTGAGAATCGCTGGACGATCACCAGTTATATTGATACCCTGGTTCCATTAATACTTGGAACGGGTCTGGCTTTCCAATTGCCATTGGTTATGTTCTTTCTTGCAAAAGTTGGTTTAATGAGCCCTGATTTTTTGCGTCGCAATCGAAAATATGCGATCGTTATTATTTTAATTTTAGCCGGAATTATTACTCCTCCGGATGTTATTAGTCAAATAATCTGCACAATTCCACTTATGTTATTGTATGAAATAAGCATTTGGCTTACAGCTAAAGTGCAAAAGGAAAAAGAATTGGAAGAAAAAGAAGAATGGAGCTAAAAAAGTTCTGATTTCCGAGTCCGGAGTCCGTTAACTTTGTGGAGCAATTTCGGATCTTTCACTTTTAAAATTGCAATTATGTCTTCATCATTTGATCTGAGTAAACCGGTTGCCATTGGCAGTGATCATGCAGGATATGATTTTAAAGAAGAGTTGATTTCTTTCCTGGAAGCCAAAGATCTTACTTACCACGATTTTGGCACTCATTCAAAAGATTCCGTTGATTATCCTGACTTTGCCCATCCAGTAGCTAATGCAGTTGAAAGAGGAGAAGCATCATTTGGAATACTTCTTTGTGGTAGCGCTAATGGCGTTGCTATTACAGCAAATAAACATAAAGGAATTCGTGCTGCAATCTGCTGGGGCGAAGAACTGGCTAAACTGTCAAGAGAACATAATAATGCAAACATACTTTGTATTCCTGCACGATTTGTACGTGAAGGCGATGCAGAAAAAATGGTGCAGTTGTTCATAAACACGCCTTTTGAAGGTGGTCGTCATCAGCGCCGCGTAGAAAAAATTGCGGAAGGTTGCTGATCCGATGGTCTATCTGATACCTTTCATCCCTTTATGATCTCTTTAAAAACTATCAGGCTTATATTTGGCCCCCGAAATTGTTTTTAAATAAGATGAGCTGTGGGCTCGAACAAAAATTTTAAACATCACATGAAAAAAACTACGCTACTACTGATCGCTTTGCTTCCGCTTCTTGCAGTTACTGCGCAAAAGAAAAATAAAACGATGGAAAAGGCTGGTAATTCTATTACTGCTGCCGATCTGAAAAAACATCTTTATATAGTTGCCAGTGCTGATAATGAAGGAAGAGATACTCCATCACCCGGTTTGGAAAAAGCAGCTAATTACATCGAGCAGCATTTCAGATTGATCGGATTGAAACCAGGAAATGGTGATAGCTATCGCTTGACATACCCGCTTTATAAAGATTCAGTGATCTCTTCATCACTCAGTGTAAATGGAAAATCTTTTGAACTGACTAAAGACTATCTGAATAATAATAGTAATTATTCATTTGAACTTCCTGTTTCAGAAGTTGTATTTGCGGGTTATGGAATTGTAGATGATAAAATAGACAACTATAAAGATCTTGATGTACGTGGCAAAACTGTTTTAATTGTAGAAGGCACACCCACTGATTATAAATCTGCCCAAACAGGAGGCATGAGTCCGGGCCAAACATTTGGAAAATTACAAAGCGCATCAAAAAAAGGGGCTGTGGCTGTATTGCTTGTTTCAAAATCACTTAGCAGACCTGCAAATAATCGTGGAGCTGGCTGGAGTTTGAATGGGTATAGATCTAATTTCAATCCACCGTTATTTTATATTTCTGAGAAAGTTGCGACAGAAATTATGGGAGAGGATGGAAAAGGGATTTTTGATAAAATGACCGCTAATTCATTAGCGGGAAAAATTTATAAAGCAAATATTGATCTTGCTTTTCAAAAAACAACAATAAAAACACAGGTAAGTAATGTAATGGGCTTGCTTGAAGGAACAGATAAAAAAGACGAATATGTTCTTATCACAGCACATTACGATCATGTGGGCAAAAGAGACACGGTTATTTATTATGGCGCTGATGATGACGGTAGTGGCACCGTAAGCGTTCTTGAGTTGGCAGAAGCATTTGCAAAAGCAAAAGCAGAAGGTAATGGCCCACGCCGCAGCATCGTATTTATGACAGTAAGCGGTGAAGAACATGGATTATGGGGTTCTGCTTATTATGCAAATCATCCTGTATATCCTTTGGAAAAAACTACTGTTGACCTGAACATTGATATGATCGGCCGCATAGGGAATGATTATATGAAGGATAAAGATTCTGTTAATTATGTATATGTGATCGGTGATAATAAGCTCAGCTCAGATCTTACTCCAATTACAGAATCTATAAATGGCACTTATACGAAACTCAAACTTGACAGAAAGTATAATGATCCGAAAGACCCAAATCGTTTCTACTACCGCAGCGATCATTATAATTTTGCTGAAAAAGGAGTACCGATCATTTTTTATTTCAATGGAGTTCATCCGGATTATCACAGGCCTACCGATACTCCCGATAAGATAAACTACTCTTTGATGGAAAAAAGGGCAAAATTGGTCTTTTATACTGCTGTAGAAATGGCAAACCGGGAGGAGATGCTTAAAAGAGATATGCCGCTCGATTCTCAAAGAGCTTTTTAAAATTTGGCTTGATTTACTAAAAAAAGAGAAAAATTTTTATTTATTTCGCTTTTATAAAATGTGCAGGCCATACCATGAATCAACCTGATCAAAATCCGACCTTTTATCAACGAATAGCCGACAATCATGTTGACTACTCCGAAATGTACCGTACACAGGAGACGAAACAGCTAAATAAACGGCTTCGTAGAACCCGAAATATTTTATTGATCTGTTCTTTGGCTTTTGTGGCAGGCGCAGGCGTTTTTTGGATAATGCCTGAAACCTCATTTACTACAAAAGATTTCTTTATATATCTTGGACTTGCTGCTGTAATGGTTCTTTTATCCGTGTACAGCAATAAACAACCATTC
>JBIOVR010000089.1:0-14707 GCA_044867875.1 Chitinophagaceae bacterium | reverse complement strand
GCTACAAAAACTTTTATTGCATGGAGCTGGGCGCAAATGTTTTTTAATTATTTCCTGCTCATTTATTTTTTTGCTTTTATTGCGCAGATAGATAAGCCGCATATCTTTTATTTTGGAGCTTTTGTTTTCATTTCAATTTATGCCTATACTGAGTTAATGGATGGCAACCGTTATGCTTTTTATATGGAGCTGGTAAAATCCCTTATCGGTCTTTTTATCATTTATTATTATGGTGATTGGTTCTTCTCTTCACAACACTGGCCATGGTATCACTATGTGGTTGCAGGCTATTTTATCATTTCTGTTTTTGCCACAGCTTATTTTGTTTTTTATGAAATGAAAAAAAGTGATCAGCAAATTTCCCTGGCCTGAATTTCTTTGGGTTCTTCATTTGACAGATCGCAATAATAGGCTCATCTGCAATGGGTTTTCCACAAAATACTCAACCGATAACTTTCTGATTATAGCTTTTGTGTCAGGAATCCTGAGCCAGCCATTTTGGCCTCATAGAATTGGCTTAATTTGTAGGGCAAAAGCAACCCTAGCGGCTCCGCCTGCGATTATTTAACTGAAATATTTCAACCCTTGTTAACAGCCCGGGAATTAGGTGAGCATATTGAAGGTTGTGTAAAGAACAATAGAGATAGTCAAAAAATGATCTATAGTTCTTTCTATGGCTATGCTATGTCAATATGTGATCGCTATTCCGGGAATTATGATGACGCAGTGGAAATTCTTAATGATGGTTTTTTGAAAATTTTTAAAGAAATACATAAATACAAGCCGGCATACTCTGACACCGTTGCCTCTTTTAAAGGATGGATAAGAAAAATCATGGTTTACACAGCCATTGACCATTACCGCAAGATCAAAAAACATTTGAATGGCCATACAGACCCTGTTACATTACAGGTAGCTTCAGCCCAGGAAACAGCGCTTGATAAATTATCATACCAGGAAATATTAAGAGCTGTGCAGCAATTATCACCGGCTTATCGTACAGTATTCAACCTATTTGTAATGGATGGATTAAGCCATGATGAAATATCGCACAAGCTTGGCATTGCGGAAGGCACATCAAAATCAAACCTTGCAAAAGCCAGAATGCATTTGCAAAAAATATTATTAAAACAAACTGAATTACAATACAAACGAAATGCAGTCTGAGAATTTTGACAAGAAGATAAAAGATTCATTGAGCCAGCGTCCTCCGGGCTATGATAGTCCGGATTGGGATAAAATGGAGACGTTGCTTGATAAACATATGCCTGTTGATAAGAAAGACAGGAGAAGGATATTCTTTATTCTTTTTAGTTTTCTTTTATTAGGTGGTGGAGCATTTCTTGTTTGGCAAAATAGCAGCAGCAATAAAAAAGAACTCGCAGAAATTAAATCTCCAAAAGAAAATTCAGCAACAAAAGAAAATAATAGGCCTGAAAATATTGGCACGAACAAAGACGCAAATACTTCACAGTTACCAAACAATACAAGCAATCGATCTGCAGAAACAAATATTGATCCTGATGAGGAGATTCAAAACAATACCCCGATCGCTAAAACAGGTAAGAATAAAAAAATAAATACTTCAGTAAATAATAGGACAAACAACTCAAAACAAAAAAGTTCAGATCAAAAAATTGTTGAGTTGGTTAAGGATACCGAATCCGAAAGAACATTGATCAAAGATCTTACTAAAAGTGAAAACGAATCAACTATACCAGAAAAGAAAGAGTCAGCAAAAGAACCTGAAGTAGAAAAAGCAAAAACTGAAAATAAAGCCGATAGCAAACCGGTTGCTGAACAAAAAGAAGAAACAAAAGAAACTAAGCCGGTAGCAATTAATAAAACAGATAGCAAAAAACAGAAAAGTAATAGCTCGTTTGCGAATAAATTCTTTGTCAGCGTTTCTGCAGGACCTGATCTTAGTAAAGTAGGCGATAACACTGGTGAAGTAAGAGCAGTTTACGGTGCAGGTATTGGTTATCAAATCTCAAAAAAGTTTTCGGTAAGAACAGGATTCTATGCAGGAAGGAAAGTTTATACTGCTGACCCCGAAGATTATAATCCTCCAACTAATTTCTGGCCATATTATCCGAATCTGGAAAGTATTGAGGCCAATTGCAAAGTCTATGACATACCCATAACTGTAGACTACACAATTAGTTCAAACAAAAAACAAAGCTGGTTTGCTTCTGTTGGTGTTTCCAGTCTTTTGATGAAAGAAGAAACATATGATTATTATTTTAAGCCAAACTATAGTCCTACTTATATCACCTATACTAAAACGATCAATAACCAAAACAAGCATTATTTCTCCGTATTGAATTTATCCGGCGGATACACAAAAGTTCTTAATAAAAATATAAGTCTGCAGGCAGAACCCTATTTCAAAATAGCATTGGATGGAGTTGGCTATGGGAAAGTAAAACTGAATAGCGGAGGCGTACTTTTCTCAGCGGTGATCAAGCCTTTTGCAAAAAAATAAGAAAGCCTGGAGTAATTAAATCACTTCTTTTAATTTTTCGATCACTGTATCTATTTCTTGAGTTGTATTGTATTTGCTAAATGAAAACCTTACAGGTACCAGGTTCGGGTTGTTATTGATCGCCCTGATCACATGCGAACCAACATCTGCCCCGCTGCTGCAGGCACTGCCACCTGATGCACAAATATTATTCATGTCAAGATTGAATAAGATCATTTCGGATTTCTCTGATTTTGGAAATGAAGCATTCAATACCGTATATAAGCTTTTGCCATTATAATCACCATTGAACCTTACACCGGGGATCTTTTTATTCAATCGTTCGATCATGTATGTTTTTAATGAAAGAATGTATTGAGAATCCTTTTCCATATTTGCATCAGCGATCTCTAATGCTTTTGCAAACCCAACAATCCCATAAAGGTTTTCTGTACCTGCCCGCATATTTCTTTCCTGCCCGCCTCCATAGATCATTGGCTTTACTTTGATATTATCATTTACATATAATATCCCCACTCCTTTCGGACCATGAAATTTATGCCCGGCACCTGTTGCAAAATGTACCGGCTTCTTTCGCAGATCAATTTTATAATGTCCCACAGTTTGCACAGTGTCTGAATGAAAGATGGCATTATATTTTTTACAAATTTCACCGGCAGTATAAATATCAAGAAGATTACCGATCTCATTATTTGCATGCATTAAGGATACAAGACATCTTTCTTTATGTTCTGCTAATTGTTTTTCAAGATCTTCAAGATCTATATGACCATCGGGTAACAATTTTACAAAACGGGTTGTGATCGTTCCTTCATGATTTAAATGTTCTACGGCATGCAGCACGGCATGATGCTCGATGGGTGATGTAATGATATGACGACAACCAAGATCACGAATGGAGGTTGAGATAGCCATATTATCACTTTCAGTACCACCACTGGTGAAAAATATTTCGCCTGGATTTGCATTTAAGATCTTTGCCACTGTTTTCCGTGCACTCTCAATAGCAAGACGTGATTCTCTACCATAGGAGTAAATAGAAGAAGGGTTGCCAAAATGAGTGGTCATATAAGGCAACATAGCGTCAAGTACTTCTTTATCAAGGGCTGTAGTAGCTGCGTTATCTAAATAAATCCTTTGCATAATATTAAAGAGGCGCAAAGATAATTAATCGAAACTGAGTGAGTATAGGTTTGGATGAAATGGTGCAAACGATGGATTAATAGTTCTAATTTTACTATATAAATTATTTCTGGAACTTGATAGTCCTCTATATTAATAGATATGCAACAATTCCAGCAGCCCAGATGGGTCATCAATCGTCTCTAAAAGATCTTTATTATGCTTGATCATCTTACTTCTCATATATACACGAAGCCATTGCTTATACATGTATAGTTCATAGCGATTGAGCATATCCGGAATAGGCAAATTGCGCTGTCCAATAAGTCCAGCTAAATGTATTGCAGATTCTAAGCCCAGCGAAATAGATTGGAAATAGGGAGAGCCGAGTGCAGCATCGCCAACCACAAATACCGGTGAAGTGTTGAACGGGTGCTTATTGCCCCCTTCAGCAAGCCATTTCCGACTGGTTGCGTTATTGGCTCTGTACAGGTTCAATGGAATTCGAACTATGTCCAGGTCGCCAATTAAATCTCCATTCGTTTCCTGCTTTACTTTATCGATAAAGTTGTCCATTGATCGGGCAACCTGGGGGAAGTGTATACGAAGCCACTTACCATCGAATGTTGCCGGCATCGACTCGTAATCTTCAGGCGTTATTTTAACAATACCAGAAACAAAGGTGATGTTACCATCATAACAAACACGATCAACCGCAGGAATAAATTTATAGTGTAGGTTTCCTGCATTCTTGTAGTATTTGCAATATTCGTTGCACAAGTATTCCTGGCCGTACAGGAAAGTAACAACTATTGCGTATTCAAGTTGAATGTTGAATGTGTTGGCGTCTTTGTTTCCAATAGCCGGACCAGGTGAAAGGTGATCCCTGAGTAGTGACTTACAACCGGTACAGTCGATCAGGATATCTCCCGGCTCAAGCATTGCTATTGCCTGCTCCGCAGTCAGATTCGTTACAATGCGTTCCACATTATTTGAACCGCGGTTGTCAATGAGATCACTGAGTCCTTGTTCGATAGAGTTGAGTGGTGCGAACCCTTTAACCCATTCATGGAGAAGTGACATCAGGTCTTCGGGGATCGTTCGCCTGAATGCAAGAGTTTCCTCAATTTCGCCAACATCAAATACGGCTGCCAGGTTCTCGGCATCAATGTGATCGGCACAATAGCTATCTACTGAATCGGCAGTTAGGAACGAAGAGAGCTTAACCATACGGGTACGGGTATATTTTGGCCTCTTCTCGTATAAGCGAACAGAGAACCCTTCCATTGTTTGAAATAATGCAGTAATCATAAGACCAACAGGTCCTGCGCCGATTACATGAACCCGTCCACCTGGAGGCAAGCTTGCCTGGTTTGCAAAACCTGATTCTGTTATTGATTTCACGAGTTGGTATTTTTATACGTATTCCCTGGAATGGGGTACTGGAAGCAATTCTCTATCACAATATAGGACTAAAATCTTCTGATCTTTATTGGAAGAAATCATTTAGGGAGAGACATGAACATTATCGTAGCTAAATTTAGGTGTAACATAAAAACAACAGCAACAAAGTATTGCAAATAGTTGCTAAAACCGAAGATCAAAGTAGATGAATAACTTCGGCAGGAATTTTATGAACTCAAACAATATGAAAGAAAATAATAAAACAAACAAGTTAATTAATGTGTTATTTATAATTTATCTGATCGCATTGTTTTGGATCTTACTATTTAAGTTTGGTGTTCGATTTTCTTATATGGAAAACAGGAACGTAAACTTAATTCCGTTTGCCAAGATCGACGTTGCTGAAATTATTTTGAATGTAGTGATTTTTGTGCCGCTTGGTATTTATGCAGGAGTTTTATTTGAAAGATGGGGTTTTGTAAAAAAACTTTTCTTCTTTTTTTTAATTAGTTTAATGTTTGAAGGACTTCAGTTTATTTTTAGAATAGGCGCCTTTGACATTACGGATATAATTACTAATATTTTAGGCGGATTAATTGGATTATTGGTATTTGAAGCAATTGAAAAATTATTCAATAACAGTGTCAGGTCGCGAAAATTCATAACCATAATTGCAGCAATTGGAACTGCATTGATGATTTCATTGTTATTATTACTAAAATTGAACATGCTGCCAATAAGGTATCAATAATAAAATTCAAATCTTAAAAAGAAATATTTCACTAGATGTTGCCCTTTAATACTATTTATCTACATTACACATAATTGATCGCTACCTATTCTGCCCTCTGAGTTACACTTCGCTACCCCCGCCATACTTCGTCGGAAAAATCGCAATATTCTTAAAAGAACTTATCCAACCGATTACTTTTTCGGATACTTATTAAAAAAGATCAGGCTAGCATATTTTTTAAACCACCTAAAAATTAAACAACATGGCAGTACGACCAATCACCATCCAGGGTATAAACCCTGATGGCACGTTAATATTATCAGATAACGGAAACACTTTAGCAAGCCGGGGAGACACTATTCAATGGATCGTTGGAAATAACTCCGGAGTAGCTACGATCTCTTCAATTCATGACACTTCGGCTATAGATATTTTCCTTCCAGATCCGACAAAACAGCCCGGAAATTCAACTACCTGGCAGGGAACTATTAATCCGAATCTTAGCATCCCGGCACAAGAAAGCTATTGCATTTATTATACGAAGCCTGGAAGTACAGCTGTTTACATGCAGGATCCAATAATCAGAGTAGACTCATAAATTAATAATGATGAAGTCAAAAAGAAAAGCTTATTATTTACTGGTAAGCTTTTTTTATATTTTTTGTCACTCCATTTCAGGACAAGACCAAAAAGTGGCAGATAGCCTGGCAAAAATTTATAAAGTAGATACTGCCAGGGGCGTTGCCAAAATGGAATTGCTCCGCAAACTGGCTTTTAATGAAGCAAGGGATCTGAAATTAGGTTTAGGATATGCTGAAGAACTCATTGCATTATCCACTAAAGAGGGAAATTTTTTATACTTGCACAGAGGTTATTTCCAAAAAGGAAATATCAAAAGATTGATGGGCGATCTCGATGAAGCTTTAGCTGCTCTTATAAAAAGTATCGAAGCTGCACGCAAAGCCAATTATGCAAAGGGAGAAGGTAATGGATATGGAGCAGTGGCCGATATTTATGCAGTATCAAATAATCATCCAAATGCCAGGCTTTATTACACTAAAGCGATCACTTCTTTACGGCAGGCTGGTGATTCTATTTCTTTAGCATCCGCTATTTCCAATTCCGGTGATGAATTTTTAAATAATCACATTTATGATTCCGCTCTTTTATGTTTCAGAGAAGCGGAGAAAATATTTGCAAACGTTAACTACGAAATTGGAAAAGCCTATTGCCAGGGAAATATCGGGATGGTGTATGCGAATTTGGGCGAAAACGAACTTGCAGAAAAAAATATAAATGAAGCGATTATCATACTGCAGCAATCAGAAGATTATTATCCCATTTGTGTCTATCTTATTTCAATGTCCGGTATCTACCAGGAGAAAGGAAATTCCAAAGCTGCATTGAATTATGCAATAAGAAGTCTTGAGCTTGCACAGAAATATGGATTGAAAGAACAGATCAGTGATGCTAATCTTAAGCTATCGGAGCTTTATGAAAAAGCGGGGGATCAGGATAGGTCATTAAAGTATTATAAGGATTATATTGTTTACCGGGACAGTGTTAATGATATAAAATCTGTACAGAAAATGGCTGACCTGCGTACCGATTATGAAGTTTCTCAAAAGCAGGTAGAAGTAGATCTGCTTAATCAACGTACAAAAAATCAAAAGATCATAAATCTTTCATTGTTTATTATACTCGGTTTGGCAATCGTGATCTTAGGAACATTATTCTGGTATTACAAAGCAATTTCAAGAGAGAAAAAGATATCAGAAAATCTGTTGCTTAACATACTACCGGCTGAAACGGCTAAAGAATTAAAGCAAAATGGAAAAGTTGATGCAGTAAAATTTGACGAGATCACTGTACTGTTTACAGATTTTGTAGAATTTACAAAAGTAGCTGAACATGTAGAACCCGAACAACTGGTTAAGAGTATTGATTTTTACTTTAAAGGATTTGATGAGATCAGTACAAAATTCGGACTTGAAAAAATTAAAACAGTTGGCGACTCGTATATGTGTGCCTGCGGACTTCCAACAATAAATAAGACGCATGCAAGAAATGTGATGCAAGCAGCAAAAGAGATGATCGAATTTGTAAAAAGTGAATTGAATGCGGTGGATGATCTAAGTCATTTCGATGTGAGAATTGGAATACATACTGGGCCCGTTGTAGCAGGCATAGTAGGAATAAAAAAATGGCAATATGATATTTGGGGAGATACCGTGAATATTGCATCCCGAATGGAATCAATGTCAAAGCCGGGAAGAGTGAATATGTCCGAAACAACTTATCTGCAGATCAAAGATGAATTTCCATGTGAATACCGGGGAGAAATAGAAATAAAAAATCATGGATCGATGAAGATGTACTTTTTATCTTAATTAGAAATAAATAAAATTGTTCTAAATTTTATCCCGGGAAAAAATATTTTTTACCCCTTACATCAATTAATATATCAGCCATGCTTGGCCATGCGGGGTTGATAGTTTGTGTTTTTTCCCAATTACTTAATGCTTTCGTTAACTGATCTGCTATTGCTGGTTCACTGCTTAGCCGGTCATGCAATTCTTCCCGGTCAGTTTCGAGGTTGAAGAGATATTTACTTTTACTTTTTTCATTAATATAAAGTTTCCAATTCCCTTTCCTGATAGCTTTTGAATAACCATTTCGCCAGTATAAAATTTCGTGAGGATCTTTTTTGTTATCGGCAAGATAGCTCAACAGATCAACGCCATCATATACTCTATCCGCAGGAAGAGTTGTTTTTGTCATGGAAGCAATAGTGGAAAAAATATCCAATGAAGAAACAGGTTTATCATAAACAAAATTCCCATTTTTATTTGCGGGGTAGTTAATAAAAAAAGGAACCAGCAACCCGCCTTCAAAATGTGTACACTTGCCTCCCCGAAGAGGTGTATTCCCGGTGGCTCTTGTATAAGCGGCGCCGCCATTATCACTGATAAAAAAAATGATCGTATTTTTTTCGATGCCGGCAGACCTAAGTTTTTCTTTCACCTGCCCCACTGCATCATCCAATGCCTCTATCATGCCATAATAGACCCGCTTCACTGAGTCCTCAACATTTTGTACCCGGTCAAAATATTCTTTTGGCACCTGGAACGGATCATGAGGAGCGTTGAAAGAAAGTGTTAGAAAAAAAGGATTTGCCTTATTCTTTTCAATGAACTCGATCCCTTTTTTGGCAAACGAAAACGTTAGATAGCTTGTATCAACAACAACATTCTTTCCTTCACGAATGGCCGAAGATCCTGCTCTTGGCGTCCATGCAGGTAATTCGGAAAAAACCCAGGGCAGATGCTGATCGATATAACGTCTGTTATCAAAAGGCTCATCAACATATCTTGACAACGCACCGGAAAAATAATAACTATAATCGAAGCCCCGCTCATAAGGATGATCACCTTCTTCATCACCCAGGTTCCATTTTCCAACAAGCCCCGTAACGTACCCATTTTTCTTCAATAATTCCGGAAGTGTTATCTCCTGTGAACCAAGTCCTGTTTGATATTTTTTTCTATTCAGTGCTAAAGATGGATGTATTGACCGCAAACTCTCATCCTTATTTGCAAAGGGCAGAAAGTTTTTCCGGATCTTTTTCATAAGAGCAGGATCAAATTTATCGTAAGGCATAAACTCACTTCCAAATCGATTCTGATAACGTCCTGTCATGATGCCCATTCGTGAAGGTGAGCAAACCGGGGATGTTACATATGCTTGTGTAAATCGTGTACCCTCATTGCCTAATGCGTCAATATTCGGAGTATGGATATTTGTGTTTCCATAAGAAGCAAGATCGCTGTAACCAAGATCATCTACTATAATAAGTATAATATTTGGCGGGCCTGGTTGATCTTCCTTCTTATGATCAATGAAACCAAAAAAAATTACAGGAATAAAAAATAAAAAAACCTTCTTAATAAAGGATGTATTCATAATCGGTGGCTAGAAGAAAAGCTTTTACAAAAGGGTACAATATAGGTATGCAATAATTACCCTGCAATTTTTCTTCGCTTAAAAACCCGATAAACAAAATGTATTGACCTCGCTCAAAAAAAGCTTACATGAACTCTCCTATATCCTGCATGATCCGGGTAGCGATATGATTTGCCTTTGTTTCAAAATCACTTTCAGCATAAATGCGTATGATAGGTTCTGTATTTGAAGTGCGGAGATGAACCCAATCATTATCAAATTCTATCTTTAATCCATCTTCCGTATTGATAGGATGCTTTTTATATTTCTTCTTTATTTTTTCAAAGATCGATTTCACATCAACCCCATTATTTAATTCAATTTTATTTTTTGAAATAAAATAATCAGGATATAATCCACGCAATGATTTTGCACCAAACATATGATTGGCAAGATGGCTTAAAAACAATCCGATACCGATCAACGCATCACGTCCATAATGAAAATCAGGAACGATGATGCCACCATTTCCTTCACCTCCTATCACTGCATTTGCCTCCTTCATTTTCTTTACCACATTCACCTCTCCTACTGCTGATGGAAAATATTCGCCCCCGTGTTTTTCTGTTATATCTTTTAATGCACGGGTGCTGCTCATATTGCTGACCGTATTGCCTTTTCTTTTGCTCAATATATAATCGGCGATCGCTACCAGTGTATATTCTTCACCAAACATAGAGCCATCTTCACAAACAAAACATAAACGATCCACATCAGGATCAACTGCAATTCCGAGATGAGCATTTTGTTTTACCACTTCACGGCTTAGCTCTGATAAATGTTGAGGCAACGGTTCGGGATTATGCGCAAAATTTCCATTCACTTCTTCATTCAATACAATTACATTTTTAACGCCCAATTTTTTAAGCAATGCAGGCACAAATGTGGCACCGGTAGAATTAATACCGTCCACTACGATCTTATATTGCTGGCTGGCAATTGCATTTTTATTTACCAGCGAATAATTTAAAACCGCATCAATATGTTTTTGCATGTAAGAATCATCTATTGACAATTCACCAAGTTGTTCAACGGTATTAAAAACAAAATCTTCTTTCGCAGCTTTCTCCAAAACTTTTTCACCGATCTCAGCTGATATAAATTCGCCCTCATTATTCAAAAGTTTCAGAGCATTCCATTCTTTTGGGTTATGACTGGCCGTAATAATAATTCCGCCATCTGCTTTTTCTGCTTTTACTGCAATTTCGACAGTAGGTGTTGTGGAAAGTCCAAGATCGATCACATCAATTCCCATTCCTGTTAAAGTGCTCACGACAAGATCACGAACCATTGGTCCGCTGATACGGCCATCACGACCGATCACAATTTTTGTTTTCTTACCAGAGATCTCTTCTTTCGTATTAGCCGCAATAATGCTTGCAAAGGCAGCAGTAAATTTTGTAATATCAACCGGAGTTAAATTATTTCCAGAGTTGCCGCCGATCGTTCCTCTTATACCTGATATGCTTTTAATGAGTGCCACGCTGTGTTGTTTTCGTTTAATGGTTTTTCACCTGAAAAATTTGACAGGGATGCAAAAATAAGCTTTTAACCGCCAACAGATTTATTACTTCGTTAATTACTTTTGCTTAATGTCGGAACAGGCCTGGTACAAAGAATGGTTCAATTCTCCTTTTTATCATAGATTATATTTTGAACGGGATGAGAAAGAAGCAGCGGGATTTATTTCTACACTTATCGATCACCTGGGGCCTGCTCCCGCCAGTTATATGCTGGACATTGCCTGTGGACGTGGACGTCACAGCCGCTTCCTCGCTGAAAAAGGTTTTAATGTAACTGGTATTGATATTTCTTTTGCCAGCATTGCGTTTGCAAAAAAAATCGAGAATGAAAATCTTGAATTTTACCAGCATGATATGCGACTGCCATTCCGGGTAAACTATTTTGATCATGCTTTCAATTTCTTTACCAGCTTTGGATATTTTAAAACAAGAAGAGAACATGATGATGCGATAAGAACGATCGCTAATGGATTAAAACCAAATGGAATTTTTGTTATCGATTATCTGAATGTTCATTATTCTGAAGATCATTTAATTTACAATGAAGAAAAAAAAATTAATGGGACCAGTTATAAAATTCATCGTTGGCACGACGAAACACATTTCTACAAAAAAATAATTATTAACGACCCGGGATTAATGCATGCAATTGATTTCACGGAAAAAGTTTCCAAATTTTCTTTCGGCGACTTTAATGATATGCTTAGTTACCATGGCTTGCAGGTGCAGGAAGTATTTGGGGACTACAAATTGGGGAATTATGATGTAAGAACAAAACCAAGACTGATCATTATCGCAAAAAAAATGGTTAGAACTTAATGACTTTCTTTATTATTCATCAGCATCCATCTCCCTGTTTCATAAATAGCAGTTGTTACACCACTCAATTTCTTTTTGATAGAATCTTGCTGAGCAGGTGTATAAGGTAACTCCTCACTCGCTACAGGATATAAATGTTCTTCAAGAAAATTCAGGTTCTTAGTAAAATAGTAACTGTCGGTTACCACGCCAATTTTTCCTTCGTCATGATAAATGATAAAAGCATAATTATTTTGTTTGCCCGGTTGTAACAGATCTCTGCCGAGTGTGGTGTTCACATAAGGTTGTTGCACCATGCCTGCGAGAGTTGGCAGCACATCTATCTGTGAAACTGTTTCGGCTCTTCGTTGCGGCGTTAATAAATACGGTGCATAAAATAATAAAGGCACATGCTCATCGCTAAGCCGTTGCTCGGTCCATACAGAAGGATACATAGTTGTTGCATTTCCTGATATGCCGTGATCACCAACAAAAACAAAAATTGTATTGTGAAAATAGGATTCCGCTTTTGCGGACTCTATGAATTTTTTAAAACAATAATCAGAATAACGGAAACTGTTAAACTCATTTACCGATTCAAATCCATATTTTTTCAAAGTATCAATTGGTAAAATTATTTTTTCAAAATCTTTATCTTCTTCCGGGATCATAAATGGCCGGTGATTATCCGCTGTCTGTATGATCGCAAAAAAAGGTTTTTGTTGCTGTTTAAAAGTTTTATTCGCTTCGAGAAAAAGATTTTTATCACTGATACCCCAAACATTCATTTTGGGAGAACTGAAAGTTCCTTCGACATGCATTTGTAAACCATCAATATTTTTTAATAGGCCATGAAAATTATTGAACTCAGGACTACCACCAAGGAAATACATCTTATCGTACCCTTCAAAATTGTTTATGATGGTATGCTGATCAAGTGCCGCTTCATTGCGGGTTGAAAATTTTGAAAGTTGCACGTCGGGTATGCCGGTAAGCAATGCAAACAATCCTCTTGCAGTAGAAAAATGAGGTGAAAAACATTTTTCAAAAAATATCCCGCTATCTGCCATCTTGTTAAAATAAGGAGTTGTATTCAGCGGGTTTCCACTCATATTACTTTTATACATACTGAACGACTCACACATAACTAAAACCACATTGGGCTTGCTTTCTAAAGCTTTTGCTTCAGGAAATATCTCACGACGATAAGAAAAGCTTTCTTTAACCGGTAAACCCATCCAATCTGCCATCACAGAAAAATTCTCTCTTGCTGTATTCTCATTGAACTGCGGCTGGCGAAATCGAAGTGTTGTAAAAAAATTCTGAAGTGGGTTCAATGAAAGATAGCTTTTGAAATTATCATTTAGCTCAAATGCTTTCTTCCATTTCAGTGAAGAAGTGGTAAGGCTGCCATAAATAAAAATGAGAAGCAAAAATCCCGCAATAAAGAACCATTTTCTTTTATACAGTATGCCCTGTCCATCTGTTTTTACTATTACTGTCCAATGCATACGACGAAACATCCAACGCAAAAGAAGTACAGCAATAATTAGCCCGAGCATCATCCAGAAAAGTGGATATGATTGCCAGAGCATTGCCATGGAAATTTTTGCATCTTCCCAAAAATTAAGAGCACTGGCGTTTAATCTTGTCCTGTTGTATGCAAAATTTCCAAAGTCCGCTGCGAAAAAGAAAAAGATAATGAATGTGATAATGGCCAGGTACCAGGTCCACCATTTTTTATTTCTTGCAGAATAAAATGGTGAGAGGTTTGGGATTAAACTTACAAATACAATTGGTAAAAGAATTATAGCGATCCAACGGAGATCATAACGAACTCCCAACAAGAAAGAAGGTATCAATTCTTTAAAACTCAGATCCTTTGGCTTAAATGAAAAATAAGTAGCAAACCTGAACAAAGTGAAGATGAGCAAAAAGATCAGCAGCAGGTTTATCACCCACATTATTGTCTTTGGAATTTTAAGCCTGATAAGCATAGAAAACTGCAAAAGAAAAGAATTTCTGCGTTAATGCCGATGAGTTACTGTTATATTTTGCCCGTTCCTCTATTTTTGTCAAATGTTTTTGATTCAAAGCAGCCTCCTCCACAAATTAGAACTATGGGACCAATGGCTTTTCATCCAAATTAATGATCATCAAAGCAATTCATTTTTTGACACTGTATTACCTTACCTGCGTATTGCCTATTTCTGGACACCGCTTTATTTGTTCCTGCTAGTATTTATAACCACAAATTTCGAAAACCGGGGTTGGTGGTGGTCCGTGTTTTTTCTTTGCACGGTTTCTCTTTGTGATATGACAAGCAGTAAACTTGTAAAAGAGGCTTTTGAACGCTGGCGGCCTTGCGCTGATCCAAATTTCTTTCAATATGTACGTCTGCTTGTAGACCGTTGTTCAGGTACTTATAGTTTTACCTCCTCACATGCCGCCAACCACTTTGGAATGGCAACATTTATATTCCTCACGTTACGGCCCGTCGTTGGAAGATGGGTTTGGTTGGCTTTTTTATGGGCCGCCGTTATTGGTTATGCACAAGTATATGTTGGTGTTCATTATCCCTTTGATATTGTGGGTGGCGCTACTATAGGTATTGCATTTGGCTGGCTGCTTGGTACATTC
>JBIOVR010000088.1:0-11778 GCA_044867875.1 Chitinophagaceae bacterium | reverse complement strand
CCTGCCACTAAAAAGAGGTTGCTGAATCTTTTTTCCAAAGATGAACAGCGTATTGAGAACTATTTAAATGAAAACAAGGTCAACTTTGATAAAAAGAATGATCTTGAAAAACTGTGTCAGTTCTTGCGTCAGCTTCAAATGCATCCCCAGAAGATATGATCCAAATCCTTGACGTAAGGATTTATTGATTAAATTTATTGTAACTAACTGCACTCCATTATGAGATCACTATTGTTATTGTTTATTATTTTGATCGGCTACGCCGATCTGTCTGCCCAGGATTCAACATTTGTAACTATTAAAACAGGGCAGAATGTAAAGGATGTTCTTACCCCATCTGATATATATTATTATCCGCAATTCACAAATGGCAAAGTTTTTTTGAGAGACGGTTCAATGGCTCTTGGCAAAATGAATTATAACCGCTTGTATGGCCAAATGCTATTTATCAATCCCATTGGCGATACTCTTGCACTGGCTGATGAAAAGAACATCAAATTCATTGTCATTGATAAAGACACGTTTTATTATGATGGAGGATATTTGAGGCTTATTGGAAATGGTGGTGTTGTAAAATTAACCGAGAAACAAATTTGGGTACTGGCAGATATCAGAAAGATCGGTACTCACAACAGGCCTACCACTACGGTCGCTGTCACTTCTTTTAGCTCCTACACCGACGGACGTGATGCAGCAAAAAGTAAAGACTTAATAATGAATGAAGATGTTGTGCTACGAAAAGAAACACAGTATTACTTTGGAGATAAATACAATCTCTTTGTCCCCGCCAGTAAAAAAGGGTTGCTGCAGATTTTTCCTAAAGAGCAACGGGAGATTGATAATTATTTAAAGGAAAACAAGGTCAACTTTAATAAGAAGGAGGATGTTGAAAAACTGTACCAGTTCTTACTTCAGTTTCATTGATCATTCTCTTCAGTGTCCTAACCCGGCAAATAAGACAACTCTTAATTGACCATAATTATAACGGCATTGTTGCAGTTAATGATTATGTTTTTTACTTTTAATGAAATGGGTAATGCCGGTCTGCATACAAAGGGTCAAACAAACAAAAACAATCCTCCTGATATTTCATTAGCGATCGATACACTGAATTATTTCTATCCTTTAAGTGCGGGCATTAAAGAATATTTTAAAAAACATGCTTATCCATGCTCATTTCGAAAAGGAAAATTATTGTTGAAAGCAGGTGATGTATGCGAACATATTTATTTTATAAAAAAGGGTGCAGTCCGGGGTTTCATTAAAGATGGAACAAAAGATATTACAACATGGATCACAGCTGAAAATGAAGTAGTAAGTTCGATCTCGTCTTTGGATATGAAAGAACCTGCCCAGGAAAACATGCAGGCCATTGAAAATTGTGAGATGCTGGCATTAACTTATTCTGATTTCCAGGATCTGTATATCAAGTTTCCCGAATTCAATATTGTTGCCAGGAAACTTTTGCAAAAGTATTACCAGGATGCGGAGAGGCGTGCATTTATTGCAAGAGTTACCAAGGCTGAAAAAAAATACCGGCTCTTTTTAACACGGTATGGCCATCTGGCCAACCGAATTCCATTAAAATATATTGCATCCTTTCTTGGCATCACTCTCGAAACTTTAAGCAGGGTTAGGAAAAAACTTTCTGTGACAAAGTAATTCTACGAACATCAAAAAAATACTTTGACAATTGTCAAATATTGGGCTTTCTATTTTCTACCGGGCAGTAATATTGATGAATCTTCCGTTACTTTATTATGTAGATACTACATAAATCAATCGACCATTATACCTTCATCAGATGAGATTGTACAATCCAGTCAAGACAAAAGATTTGCCACCATCCTCTTTTTAACCTTGCTGGATTTGTCTTTTGCTGACAGCTTTAAATTACCTCTCCATAAATAATTTTCAGTTTTGTCCGGGTTTTCAATAATGCCCAGTTGGGTCAACGCCGATCATACTGGTCCCTAAATTATTCACATAGCGAGTGTTATATTTGATCATTCAAAGATCACTGATCAACTATTTGAATGCATGAAAAAACTGCTTGTTTTATTCCTCATTACCTTCTTCTTTACTTCTTTTTCAAAAAAAGAGATCACATGGACTGCTATCGGTGATTCGATTACTTATTTAAATGATCATCCTAATGAAACAGGAGATCGTATAAGCAAAGGATATATGACAATGGTTACTGAATCATTACCCAATATTCATTTTATCAACCAGGGACATAATGGATGGACATCTGGACGTATTGCGACCAATATTGAAAAGCTCGGCCTGGTAAGATCTGATGTGTATTCTATTTTTCTTGGCACCAATGATTGGTGGCATGCAGACACACTGGGAAATTTTTCTGACTATAAAAATAACACAGGCAATAAAACATTGTATGGTTCATTTCGCATCATCATTGATAAGATCCGAAGTCTGAATAACAAAGCAAAGATCATTTTGATCACACCTATGCAGCGGGCAGATTTTGTGTATATAAGTAATCCGAAAAATAATGCGTACGGATCTTACAGGGCAAAGAATGGGTTTACATTAGAACAATTTGTCACTGCCATTGACAGTATTGGACATTATGAACATTGTAAGATTGTCGATCTCTATCATAAAAAAGAACTGGCTGTGAATTTCCTGGTAAAATATAAACGCTTAAAGGATCCTCAAACCGGCGTTTATAAAAATTACTCTTATCCTGATTTTATTGATATCCCTTTCAACCCCGAAACAGATGAATATCCTTATCCTGCGGATGCGATCGATATGACCTATGATGGTCTCCATCCATCAGACAAAGGGTATGAGATCATTGCGAATATGCTGATAAAGATCATGAAGAAGTATTGATAAAGTAAGATTAGCTCTTCAACTTCTGCAGTAGAATTGTTTTCTTTTGCAGCGACTCTTTGTTACTCGTTTGAAGTTTCACACCTGACTTCATTATACACAATTCCCCTGATGGCATAATAAATGCAATAGACTTTAAGATCATAACGATCATTTATAAAATATTTAAACAAAATCTTTACTATGGAAAAATTATTAAAAGATTATAGCGACCTGGAAAAAGGCGCATACCTTGGCGCTATATCATCAATTGCTACAGCAGATCATGCAGCTTCTGATGAAGAGATGGAATATATAATGGCACTTGCAGAATCGGCTGATCTTTCAGATGAGCAAAGGAGAGCAGTTAGCCTGGCAGCAACAGAACTTACAGGACAAGAACTAAAAAAATGTCTTGACATTTTAAAGGATAGTGACCTGAAATTCTCTCTTGTTACTGATCTTATAAGTTTTGCAGAAGCAGATAAAAAATATTCAGATGAAGAGAAAGCGAATATTGAAAAGATCGCTCATTATCTAGGCATCGATCAGCAACAGTTCAGCTTGCTTGATCAATTTGTGAAAAAAACCGCAGAAGTTAATCCAGGTGTGGAAGAAGTTTCTCATCCAAGCTTTTTATCAAAACTTGGCCTTGATGACAAATTGAAAAAATCCGGTATTAATATAAACAGTCTTACAAAAGGATTGTTAAGTATTGCGGGTCCAATGATATTAGCTAATCTTATGCGTGGCCGTCAAAGCAGGGGAGTGAGTTCTTCATTAAGTCCATTCAGTACAGGTGGCGGAGGTGGATTAGGTTCTATCATCTCCATGCTCAGTGGTGGCAGAGGATTTTCAAGAACAGGAAATATGTTCAACCGGGTATTTGGACTGTAATCGATACAGTAGTTATTGTTTAGATTGCATAGTATGACGCTGGGAAACCTGTTTAAGCACTTATGGCCTTATGTAAAACCGTATAGAAAACTAGTAACAGCTACACTTATTCTTACTGCCATAGGTTCTTTTGCAGCCCAGGTAAATGCACTTATACTTCGTTACACAGTAGATCATATTAATGGTCTTGCCCTTTCACATCAACCACTTGATAAAGGATTCTCACTTCTTTTCACCATCAGCATTATTTTGTTGTTGAAGGAATTAGTAAACGCATTTGTACAGTTTGGCCAAAAATTTTATGGTGAAAAATTGCGCATCTATGTTTCCCGTGACCTTGCGCAACGAATAGTTGAAAAGGTACTTAGTTATCGAATGGCCTTTTATACCTCTTCTGAAAATGAAAGTGGCAAACTGCAAACCCGTATTGACCGGGGGATAGAAAGCCTGACAAGACTTGTCCAAAATTTCTTTATTGATATACTTCCTTTATTCGCAAGTTCTATAATAGCTCTGTTGTTAATGTTCAATGCAAACATGTATGTTGGATTGGTTGGACTATGCCTTGTACCGGTTTATTTTTATATCAGTCAGCAACAGGCAAAAAAACTGGGAGGATACCGGCGGCGGATGAAAACATACCGGGAGAATAAAAGCAGCGGCATTATCAGTATCATAGAATCCATCAATGTCATCAAATCTTTTGTCAGGGAAAAGCAGGAATCAGAAAAACAAAATGCATTGCAACTGGAGATGACGACCAATCAAATGCAAACCAGGAAACTAAGTTTCATTTTCGATGGGGCTAAAAATTTTATTGAGCAGATCGGTGTAGTTTTTATTATTATCCTCACTGCCTACTTTGTATTGCAGGGAAATATGACAATAGGGGCTATTATGTTTCATATTCTTTTGTTCAATAACGTGTCTGCACCTATTCGTCAACTGCATCGCATTTATGATGAGGTGAATGATGCCCTTGTATATTCGGAAGGCTTCTTTGATATTATGGATGCAGATGATGAGAAAGAACAATCAGGTAAATATGTTCCAGTAAAAATAAATGGTCATTTTGAAATTAGAAATGTGTCGTTCACTTATCCTAACGGTACTGCGGCCTTGCACAATGTTAGTGTGAATATTGAACCCGGTTGTATTACCGCACTGGTAGGATTATCCGGAGCAGGTAAAAGCACACTCATAAACCTACTGGATAAATTTTATGAACCAACTTCCGGTGAAATATTTTTAGATGGCATTTCTCTGAGAGACTATAATACAAAGGAATTACGCAATGAGATAGGTCTTGTATTGCAGAAGAATCATATTTTCAAAGGAACGATCGCTGAGAATATTGGTTATGGTAAAACAGGCGCAACAATGGAGGAGATTCAAATTGCTGCACAGAAAGCATATATTCATGATGAAGTAATGCAATTGCCACAACAGTATCTGTCAGAAGCAAGGCTTTTGTCAGGAGGCCAGCAACAACGGATCGCAATTGCTCGTTTGTTTTTGAAAGATCCTTCTGTTATTTTTCTGGATGAACCTACTGCCAGCCTCGATGCCATCGCTACGGAACAAATAAAAAATAGTCTTGATGCGATCAAAAAAGACAGGACAGTGATCATTATATCACATAGTATTTCTCAGATCATAGATGCGGATAAGATCGTTGTTTTAGAAAAGGGAAGGGTAGTAGAACAGGGTGATCACGAAGAAGTTTACGATAAGGCAGGAACTTATAAAGCGATCTTTGATGCGATGGCGCATAGCCTCAACATTGAAAAAATTGCAAAAACTTTAAATGAATAAATAATTGACCAGACCAACTCATATTACTCCTGGTTCAAAACCAATCATACTCCGGGAATTTAAGATATCCTGCCGGTTGTGGTGGCAAACTTTGTTGATCGCTCATCATTGTTTCACCAATTTGGTCCTTTTGTTTTTCCCGTGATTTTTCTTGTTGCCTGTAATTATTCACAACTACCTTAAAAAGCGATCTCGGAGGCTCGACAACAAGATGTTCAGTCTTTTTTCTTGTGGAATTAAGTTGTTTTATTTCTCTTTCTTCAAATACTCTCATCACAAAACTTGATTTGGAATTTAAATTCGGGTTGGCCAATTAATTAGCAACAACCATGCGGGGATGAAAATATATTCTTCATTTTATTCTATAAATTATCCACATAAATTGTAATTTTTGAGTCATGAACATTTGATCTTTTGATAAAAACGAACACACATAAGCAAGCTTGGTATGTCATCAATGGTATTACGCTTTATAGAATAATTGCTGCACCTATTTTATTAGTATTGCTTTTTACCAAGCAGTATGACATTTTCAAATGGCTATTGGGTGTAAGTTTTTTTACTGACTTGATTGACGGCCACCTTGCCCGTAAATATAAAGTCACCAGCATAATGGGCACAAAGCTCGATTCCATTGGCGATGATCTTACTGTACTGGTAGGCTTGATTGCTTTGTTTGTTTTGAAGCTTGAGTTTATAAAACAACATATTATCATACTCGTCATACTTCTTGTTTTGTTCCTTGTGCAAACCACATATGCTTTTATTAAGTATAGAAAAATGACCAACTTTCACACGTTGCTGGCTAAGACCGCGGCTTTATTGCAGGGTGTTTTTTTAATTTTTGCCTTCTTTACCGAACAACCCAGCCTTATTTTATTTTACGCGGCAACAATTGTTACGATGCTGGAATTAATTGAAGAGATCATTCTTGTCGGAATGTTGCCGCAATGGAAGGCAAATGTGAAAGGAATTTATTGGACATTAAAAAAATAACTACCTGGCACCCACATCAAACGGTTCAGTACAAGTCTCTCCCTGCCTATATTCTCATAATTTTTTGAGTAGGAATAGGGGTAAATGCTCCTTCGGTTGTTATATTAAAAAGTATTTTTGGGCGCAGCTTTATTAATAGAACCATTATACCGGGCAGAAGGAATGGAACTGGAGAACGAATCCATTGGCACATTACTGGCACAAAGGGACGAAGCAGCCTTTGAACAGATGTTTAAAACTTATTTTAAACGGCTGCATGCCTATGCTTTTACTATACTGCGGGATGAGATACAAGCGGAAGAAATGGTGCAGCAAGTATTTTTCAAGCTTTGGGAAAGAAACGAAAATCTTTCATTAACGGGATCCATTTCTTCTTATTTATACCGGGCCGTGCATAACGAAAGCCTTAATTATATTAAACATCAGAAAGTAAGATCAAATCACCAGTTGAATGTTGCTTATAGTATGAAAAATGAAGTGGAACATCCTGCAAAAAAAATAATGGCCGGGGAACTGGAAAAGAAAATTCATTCGGCGTTGAACGAATTGCCGGAACAGTGCCGTACTATTTTTCAAATGAGTCGCTTTGATGAATTGAAGTACCGGGAGATCGCTGATAAACTGGGTATATCTGTAAAAACAGTGGAAAACCAGATGAGCAAAGCATTAAGATTGTTACGGGTGAAATTGGTTGACTTCCTGATATTTATTTTATTATTTATTCATAATTAATACCACTAAGCTGGAACAAAATTTTTATCATATTGATGATGACCTGCTGGTGAAACACCTGTTGGGTGAAGCATCTCCGGAAGAAGAGCAAGCGGTGACTGAATGGATGAAGGAGAGTGAAACACACCAGGAATATTATAGCCAGTTTAAAAAGATCTGGGATCAGAGTAAAGCTCTTGCTTCCGGATCAAACGTTGATGTGAATATGGCATGGGAAAGATTTCAAAATAAGATCGCGGGACAACATGATTCTGCTAAAATTATAAAGCACTCTCGTTTTTCCTGGATAAGGATAGCGGCATCGTTTATTTTGGTAGCGGGACTTGGTATTGCAGCGTTTATGTTGGTTAATAAAAATACTGCACCAAAAGAAATGGTTGCTCAAACAGGGCAAAACGTTTTGGTTGATACGTTACCGGATGGTTCTGTAATTACGCTCAATAAAAGATCGACCATTACTTATCCTTCTAAATTCAAAGGCAATACAAGAGCTATCGCTTTGAAAGGGGAAGCCTTCTTTAATGTGGCGCCTGATAAGAAAAAACCATTTATCATTTCAGTAAATGATGTACAGGTAACGGTAGTAGGAACATCCTTTAATATAAAAAGTGAAAATGGCAATACAGAAGTTGTAGTGGAATCAGGTGTTGTAAGAGTTACAAGATCAGGCAAGTCGGTTGAATTAAATGCTGGTGAAAAAGTAGTTATGCACGCAAACGACAGTATTGCTTCAAAAGAAGTGGTAGATGAAAAGCTTTATAATTATTACCGTACTAAGGAATTTGTTTGCGATGAAACTCCTTTGTGGAAACTGGTACAGGTGCTGAATGAGGCATATGATGCCAAAATAATCATTGGCAGAAAGGAATTGAATAATATGCAGATCACCACTACTTTTTATAATGAGTCGCTTGAAAAAGTATTAGAAGTCATACACCTCACACTTGATATAACTGTTATCAAAAAAGAAGACGGACAGATCATTTTACAATAATCCAGATCATAATTAATGAAACTCAGTACGGTTTTTAAATTTATCATCCTTTCTATATTTATCTCTTCTGCATCTTATGGCCAGGCCAATTTGCAGAAAAATATTTCGCTGGATGTAAACAGGCAGCGGCTGGATAATGTGCTTGAAATATTGAGCAATAAAGGCGATTTCTATTTCTCCTATAATTCTAACATAGTTAAGAAGGACAGCCTCGTTAGTATCCGGGCATCAAATAAAACAGTAAAGGAAATACTGACGCAATTGTTTAATAACACTTACGAGTTTAAAGAAAGTGGAAACTATATTATCATCCGTAAAGCGCCGATCAGGATGACACTGGTAACACAAAAAGGTATAACAGAAGAAAAAATTTATTCAGTAAGCGGATTTGTGTATGATGAACAATCAGGCGCAGCAATTAATGAAGCCAGTATCTATGAAAAAAAGATGCTTGCTTCTGCCCTGACAAACGAAGAAGGTTATTTTAAGATAAAACTCAAAAGCAGTAAATCAAGCACGGCCGAGTTGACAGTAAGTAAAGAGTTTTATGAGGACACTACAATAAAAATTCAACCACGTTTTGACCAGCAACTGTCTATTACAATGATGCCGGTCGAAATTCCCGGAAACAATGTGGTGATAAAACCAGAAGATTACCTGACACCGGACTCAACACAAGTAATAACAGATACAACGGTAGCGGAACAACCGACTGCTGTAACTGACTCCATCAAAGTACAACAAACCGGTGTTGGAAGATTTTTACTTTCAGGTAAACAAAAAGTGCAGAGTCTCAACTTAAAGAATTTTTTTACCACACGTCCTTTTCAGATCTCACTTGTTCCGGGGGTAAGTACTCATGGTCAATTGAATTCACAGGTGATCAATAATTTTTCATTGAACGTATTTGGCGGTTATACGGCAGGAACAAATGGTGTTGAAATAGGTGGTCTATTTAATATTGACCAAAAAGATGTAAAGTATTTCCAGGCCGCCGGTTTATTTAATTCAGTGGGTGGAGCGGTAACTGGTTTCCAGGCAGCAGGAATAAATAATCTAGTGCAGGATAATGTATATGGTTTCCAGGCAGCTGGTATTAATAATTTTGTGACTGGAAAAATGCACGGTTTCCAGGCAGCCGGGATATATAACCATGTATCAGATAGTGTAAAAGGTTTCCAGGCAGCGGGTATTGGAAATTTTTCTAAGGAAAAAGTAAGCGGAGTGCAGGTAGCAGGGATTGCTAATATCAGTAACAGAGAAATGAACGGCGTGCAAATAGCCGGCGTTGTTAATTATACAAAAAAATTAAAAGGCCTGCAGATAGGGCTTATCAATATTGCTGATACCTCTGCAGGATACAGCATTGGTTTGATCAATATTATTATAAAAGGTTATCATAAACTCAGTTTTTCCGCCAATGAAGTTGAGAATGTGAATGCAGCTTTTAAAACAGGTAATTCAAAATTGTATAGCATACTCAAGGCGGGTTTAAATCTAAGTGACAGTAACAAGATTTATTCTTTTGGATATGGTTTGGGTAGTGAATTGTCATTAAATAAAAAGAAAACATTGACAATTAATCCTGAACTGAGTTGTCAGTATCTCTACCTCGGTTCATGGGACTATACCAATCTTTTAAACAGGTTCGATCTCAACTTCAATATCAAGCTTGGTAAATATGTTTCCATATATGGAGGCCCTTCTTATTCAGTTTATCTAACTGATCAGAATGTGGGTTTTAGCGGCTATCGCTTCCCAGTTCCTCCTTCATCTTACAACACCACAAAATTCAGCAATAAGGTTACCGGCTGGTTTGGATGGAATGCGGGAATTAATTTCTTCTAAAATAATGTTAATGAATAGGGGTAGGTCTTCCTTTAGTTGTTATACTCACAAAGAATTATTTATAACCATTAAAGAAGAAGATGATGAGACTTGTTTTTGTATTCGCCTTATCCTTAGTTGTTATTACCACAAATGCTCAGTATTCACAGCAATTCCGCGGTACGGTAACAGACCAGGTGCTGCAACAACCTCTTGCGGGGGCAACTGTGACTATTAGTTCACTTGGTAAATCAGTAATGACTGACGAAGCCGGCGTTTTTCGTTTCAGCAACATCCCCGTTGGTTCTTATCGTATCATTATTTCCTATGCCGGGTTTAAAGAAGGTGTATTGGAAAATATTGCAGTTAACTCTGGTAAAGCAACAGTGATTAATGTTTCACTGGAAGCAATGATCCATACGGAAACAGCGGTGGTTGTAAAAGCTGGAAGCAAAAAAAATAAACCGCTTAATGACATGAGTGCAGTAAGTGCAAGAGCATTCACAGTTGAAGAAACTCAAAAGTATGCCGCTGCTGTTAATGATCCTTTGCGCATGGCTACAGGATTTGCTGGTGTATTTGCTGCGGATGATGGAAATAACAGTATTGTGATCCGTGGCAATTCTCCAACCGGATTATTATGGCGTATGGAAGGAATGGACATTCCTAATCCAAATCATTTTGGTACACCAGGCAACAGTGGTGGCGGCATTTCAATATTAAGTTCGCAATTACTTTCAAATTCAGATTTTGTTACGGCTGCTTTTGCAGCGGAGTATGGCAATGCATTAAGCGGTGTGTTTGATCTTAGATTGAGAAAAGGAAACAATGAAAAGAAAGAATATACGGTCCAGGCTGGTGTGCTCGGACTAAACCTTGCAATGGAAGGACCATTCTCCAAAAAATACAAGGGTTCCTATCTTATTAATTATCGTTACTCCACACTGGCATTGCTTTCTAAAGTTGGCGTTCTGGATGAAAATGGCGCTACCAATTTCCAGGATCTGTCTTACAATTTTTATTTTCCTACAAACAAGCTTGGCACATTTACATTTTTTGGTTTTGGCGGATTAAGCGATCAGAAATTTAATGCCGAGGAAGATTCACTAAAATGGGAAACTAATAGTGACAGGTACTCGTATACATTTTTATCCAATACCGGAATGACAGGTATCACGCATTCTATATTGGTAGGGAATAAACTAAATATCAAATCAGGCATAGGAATTTCAAGAACTAATGTAGGATATGATGAAAAATATACAGAAGATGATTATACATCAACCAGTTCTTACTTTGATAAGTATAAAACCGATAAATTAATTTTTAATTCAACACTCAATTATAAATTCAGTAACCGGTTGAACCTTCGTACAGGTGTTATTGCCGATCTGATCAAATACAATTTTTACCGGCTTTCCAGTGAGCATGAAGGTGATCCATTAGAGGAGGATCTCAATACTTCCGGAAAAACATCTACACAACAAGCATTTGCACAATGGCAGTACAAGCCATCTAATAACATAACACTGAATGCAGGTTTGCATTATTTCCGCCTGGCTCATAACAATACTTCATCTGCTGAACCACGTTTTTCTGCTAAATGGAATATTAATAATAAAAGCAGTGTAGCCATAGGATATGGACTACATAGCCAGATGCAAACATTGAGC
>JBIOVR010000087.1:0-4444 GCA_044867875.1 Chitinophagaceae bacterium | reverse complement strand
TTGTTGATCTCCGTTTCGCTCATTTCAAGGATCTCAGCAAGTTCTTCCGTGCTTGGCTCTCTTTCATGTTCCTGTTCGAAAGCCATGTAGGCTTTATTAGCCTTGTTGTACGTGCCAATTTTGTTTTGAGGCAGGCGGACTAATCTGCCCTGCTCTGCCAACGCCTGGAGGATGGACTGGCGAATCCACCAAACAGCGTAAGAGATGAATTTAAAACCCTTTGTTTCATCGAAACGCTGGGCTGCTTTTATCAAACCGAGGTTACCCTCGTTGATCAAGTCGCTAAGAGAAAGCCCCTGGTGCTGGTACTGCTTAGCAACAGATACCACGAATCTAAGGTTGGCTTGCACCAATTTGTCTAATGCTCTTTGCGCATCCACTGGATTACGATGGGCCATTTTAATGCGCTGGGCAAGTGTTGTCTCCTCTTCGGGAGTGATCATCGGAATTTTAGAAATTTCCTGAAGATACTTTTCAACTGCCTGGCTGTCCCTGTTCGTGATCTGGGTGGCAATTTTTAGCTGCCTCATAATTGATTTATTACAAGTTTAATTAACGAAAAAATTGAAAAATAGAGTTGGTTTGTTCAAGGAAAGCTGCAAAGGGTAAGTTAAATTATTACCGTCCAAGTGTGATTGCAAAGTTACGTTACAACCGCGGTTTCTCATAGCCTTTAGCGAAAAATGTTTGATAAAAAGATCAGTGCAATCGTTTGATAAAAATCAACTATGGCTGGAATCATTACTGAGTAAGGCTTTCACCACTCATAAAAATTTTTGCTTTTTAAATGTTAATCGAAATTATTCGACAACAATTTGAAAAATCAAGTCGTAACTGGCGCATTTCTTTTGCGTAAATAAAACCAGAGTACGATCCCTGATATCAAAAGCAATGAAGAAATTAATTCTGCCTGCGTGAATTGAAATCCGAGTACATGCATCTTTGTATTTACCCTTATTTTTTCAATAAAGAACCTTTCAACCCCATTTAATATTAAATACAGAGCAAATAAAGTGCCCGGTATCTTCAGTTTTTTTCTAACTGACCATAATACCAGGAACAGAATGAAGCAAATAACAGTTTCGTAAAATGGGGTTGGGAAATGCGGCTCGGTAAGCTGGAAACAAAACTTATCGGTACAACCCGGAATGGGATTATCCTGATCCATCCTGGCAACGTTATTCGGATATGTGTAACCCCACATCCAATCTGGTAACCAACTGAAAGGGTTAGGCCTGTTATTTACTATTCCCCAATCACCATCGCCTGATACCTGGCAGCCAATTCGACCAGTGGAATAAGCTAGCATTAATGCTGGTGCCCCTGCATCATTTAAATGCCAAAAACTGATCTTGTGTTTTCTTGCATACCACCAGATAGCTAATGCTGCACAAATCAAACCGCCATAAAATGTTAAGCCTTCTGCAGAAAAAATGGAGCTAGGATCTTTTATAAATGAATCCCAATTCTCAAATGCATCAAAAACTTTCGCCCCAATCAATCCAAACACCAATGCTAAAATTGTAAGTTCTCCCACCCTATCCTGTGGCCAGATCCTGATCTTTCTAAGTTCTGGTTTTTCTAAAACCTGCTTCTTCTTTTCCCACCATTTTAAACCGGCAAATAATAATCCCAATACAATACCTGCCGGCAGGCTTCCCCGGTCTGAAAAAATGAATGCCTGCGGATCATCAGTCACTGATTTATTCATGATAAACAGCGCAAGAATTTTATAACCAAGAACAAATCCAAGTAAAAAGTTCAGAAAAAGATCAATGAATGAAGCAGGTTTACCAACCATTACCTGTACTTCTGTTGGTTGCAAAAGTCCCTGCTTACTTTTTCTTCTTAATTCAGAAGAAAGAATAATTGCAGCAAGAATGAATGAAATTGCAACAAAAAAACCGAATGAGTTTATAAACCTGAGAGGCTGCCATTCTACATGAAAAAGATCACGAAAAGCATAATAAAGATTTGGATACATTAGCTGCTTGTTGGTTGGTTCAAATAGTGTGGGCGAATATACAAAAGAAGTTGTGGCTACCGGCTAACGTTTCCCGCATTAACCAATAGCCAACAAATTATTTGAATCCCTTAATTACAATGTTGCTCAAACGCATTAATAAGATTGTTGGCGATCATCTGTGCTGGTCGACCTTCGATCTGGTGTCTTTCAATAAAATGAACAAGCTGTCCATTTTTAAATAATGCAATGGCTGGTGAAGATGGCGGATAAGGTAGTAAATGTTCACGAAGTTTACGAACAGCTTCAATATCGAAACCGGCAAAAGTTGTTGTTAAATGATCAGGCTTTTTATCACTATTTAAAACAGCCAGGATAACTCCGGGTCTTGCAGAGCCCGCAGAACAACCGCAAACAGAGTTTATCATTACAAGAGTTGTCCCTTCTTTGGAAAGCTGGTTATCCACTTCGCCTGCCGTTAATAACTCACTAAAGCCATGCTCTGTCAGTTCTTCCTTCATCGGTATTACTATTTCTTCGGGATACATTTTTGTTATTTTATTGAGCCACAAAATTACTCAAAAACGGGTACCGAATTTCATTAAAACAATATGCTTGATAAACTGTCAGCAAAATTTTCTGAATTCGGAAATAATGTCCTTCCACATTGAGAAATCAGAACAAAGAGTCAGAAAAAAAGAGGTTTCGCTGGCATGGTATATGGTTTGAAAGAACTAGAAGGAAAGTAAGTGACTAAAAAAAACTAAACTCTAAAACTATGACACATTCAAAATTTCACAATCGAAACTATGACCGCAATTTTGATAATATGGTGGATGAACTTTTCAGCGGTTTACCTGTTGTTCTTAATGATGGTTACAATTTCCTGACAAAACAAGGTTATGTACCTGTAAATATTAAGCAAGTTGAAAATGGCTATTCTCTTGAAGTAGTCGCTCCTGGTTTTGAAAAAACTGATTTTAAAGTAAATGTAGATAGCAACGTTTTAACAATATCTGCAGAAAGTAAGAACGAAGAAAATCGTCAAACAGAAAAGCAAATTCGCAAAGAATATAGCTATAGAAGTTTTAAACGTTCTTTCACAATTGATGATAAAATTGATGCAACGGCAATCGAAGCTTCTTACGTCAATGGAGTGTTGAGATTAAACCTTCCTAAGAAGGCGGAAGTCAGAGAAGCAGCAAAAGATATTACGATTAAATAAAGAGTTCTTAACTAATTAAATATTTCTCATAAGCAGTTGGTTTTGGTTTACACCCTGCCGTTTCTACGGCGGGGTTTCTTTTTAGTCGCAAGCTTGTCTTCGACGGGTATCAATCAAAAATTGAATTTTCCATCGACCATTAATTCTTACCAATTGAAATGAATTGACTCCGCAATGACTGAAGTTTCCTGCATAATAAAATTTATAGGGAGTCCATGCAATTGCCAGCGGACCATCGATCTTTACCGTTTCAAAAGTGATCCTTTCATCAAGTGAATCTTTTTTTGCTTTGCCGATCTGCTCCACAAAATCACTGACCTTTTCATTTTGGACAAAAAAAGTTCCATCTTGTTTGCGACGTATAGTTTGCAGTACTGCGCTATCAGCAAATGCTTCTTTCAGCATCGCAGCATTAGCTCCTTTCATTGCTGCGAATAATTGATTGACGACAGCCTTAACAGAATCTTCAGGCGATTGCGCCTTTGTAATTGTTGAAATACATATTGTTGCTGTTAATAATATCAAAATTCGTTTCATGTTAAATCATTTTAGATTTTTTTGGTCGTTGAATTGCGCATATAAATGTAAATATCCTGCACATGAAAATGATCAAAATTCTACAAACGGCTGGCTTATTCTCAATATTAATAATTGCAGTTAGTTGCCGTTCAAACAGACCAGTATATGAAGAACGATATCCGCCCAGAGAATATCCTTCTTATCCGCCCCCGCCACCACCAGTTTATTATCCAAATCCTCAAAATCTTCCTCCTGGTCAAGCTAAAAAAGTTTATGGAGACAGATCAGCAAAATCTTATGCTCCCGGCCAAAGAAAAAAATATGGGAATTCTTATCATCGTTATCCATTAATAGTTATTAGAACTCCTGATATTATAATTAGTCGCTATAATGATGGCCGGTATTACTATCGCAATCCTGACGGCTATATGTATTGGAAAGGTTATGATGATAGATTTTACCTGGATGAGAAATATTTGAATGATAATAGATATGATGAAAACGAATACAATGACTGGAAGTATAAAGGCAAAAAAGGTAATAACGATAATAAATATCAAAAGGGAAAGAATAAATGGAAAGATTAGAAATTGATCCGGGCCCAATTAACCTTATAAACTCAACGCCATGAAATCAGCAGGTGCCTTACAAGTCGTCGCTATTCTTTTACTGGTAGCATCAGCGGCCAGTTGTGAAGTTGCAAAAGAATATTCAACAAGAGTATTCAAACCAACCAC
>JBIOVR010000086.1:0-12026 GCA_044867875.1 Chitinophagaceae bacterium | reverse complement strand
GAAGGAAGCAAGACATGTTTCCATCTCTTTATTTTCCTCTACCTTATAAAATATGGTTTGCTGTTTAACAACATTGGCAGCGAATGGACAGAAGTTACAACCAATCACTACATCAATAATCCATTTTTTTGTTCTATCAATTACTTGTTCGGGATTCATTAAGAATAAAGTTAAACAGAAGTATTTATTGTGTTTTTCATAAACTTTTCACGGCTTTCAAATAATCATATTGCAGGTCCTCGTGCATTCCTTTAAGGGCTTTATTTATGTTCTTTAGTTGGTTTTGATAAATATTATGAAGAACAGGGTTTTTATCTATTGAAACATTCAACTCTTTCATCGATTCACAGAAATAGATAAGCAGTTCAATCTCCACGATCGCAAGACCGCTGTAACGGATATATTTTTTAGCGGAACGAAGAATTTTTCGCAATGTCTTTTTTACAAAATAAACATTGCTTTTATTAATATCTGCGAACTGTAGTGCCATTTCTTCCTTCACAGTTTTTATGTAGGCGGGGTTATCATGAGCTTCAAAAAGTAAATATGTCAGTAATTCTTTGTTCTCTTTTTTAAACCGGGCCAGGCGAAGGCAAAGATCGACAAGAGCAGGAGCAGGCGAGTTTGCCAACTCCTGTTTTAATTCATTTATAGTAGACGCTTTCATTTTGAGCAAAAAAAATTGAGAACAAGATTATTAAATTGTTCTCAATAAAAATTATTTCCGGCCTAAATGCTTATCAAAGCAAACTCCGACATATCAACAATGAGCAGATCCGCAGACCATTCTATTGTTGACTATTTGTAAAACGAAATGGGATTCAGATCCCCTTTTCGTTTACCATCTTTTATTATCAGTTTTCTTTGGTTTTGCAACCGAAACAGACATTGCTCTGCCTTCTACTTCTTTGTTGTTAAGACCTGCGATCGCTTTTTTAGCATCTTCATCAGAATCCATTTCAACAAAACCGAAACCCCGACTACGACCAGTTTCACGGTCGCTGATAACTTTGGCAGAGGACACTGAGCCAAATTGAGAAAATAATTTGTTCAGGTCTTCATCTGTTGTGTGAAAACTTAAATTCGAAACGTACATGTTCATAAATCAAAAATTTTAAAATAAATAAAATAATACCTGTGAAGAAGTTTACAGAAAAAAGTAAAAAGGAGACTAACTGTTACTGAGGGGAAGAGTAAAAATTTGAATTGACCAAATACTAAATGCAGTAAAACTTAAAATCACGTGGTGAAGATAGGCTATTAACCCCATAATGGGCTTTTTAAAATAGTATCTATTTTGCTGGGTATAGGGCATTCCAATTGGCTTCTATTGCAGTGTATTAGTCATAACCAAGACTCAATTCTTCCACACGGCACCTACACCTGCATCCCATAATTTTTTATTAAATGCGGGAATACTTTTTTCCAGGATCTCCACTCCCCTTCTTTTAAGTACTGTCCATTCGGCATTCAGTTCTTTCATCCTGTCTAAAGAAGGCTGGTTCACTCTTGGAATATCACTCTCGGTTTGATTAATAAGAAATAAATAGTTGGCCGTGAACTTTGCGGGGAAATTATCAGCATCATCATACACTTTTGTTTTTCGCTGTATCATATCCTCATCCCATGCCTTCATTTTTTTCACTAATGAATCTCCTTCGACTTTCAAGGCAGTATATTTTGTATCTGACAAAGAGGCAAGCAATGATACCAACTGCTCTCTTTTTGCATTTAAGCTGTTTATCATTTTATGCATTGTTGTTAATTCGTTTTCCATACTACTCATAACTGTATTGTACTCTTTGTAGGTGGCTGCATCTGTTGGATATAGTGGGTTTACCAATATCTCAGCATCCGTTGTAACTTTTTGTTTGCCCGTTTTTAAGGTAACTGTATATTTTCCCGGGACTGCCTTGTGACCCCTGTAACTACTTTCAATATATGCATCCGGTACACCGGGCATAGTTGAATAACGCATATTCCATACAAAACGATTTAATCCTTTTGTTGTTGATAATACTGGCTCTGCAGGCGGGCCGCCGTCATATTTTTTATAGGTGCTATCTTTTTTTGAACTAAATACATGCACAACATTTCCAGTAGCATCTTTTATTTCCATTGTTAATGTGTCTGTGCTTTTTAATTCAGGGAGCTGGTAATATATCACTACTCCATTTGCTGGGTTGACACCTCGTGAACTATTCAAACCGGTAAAATCAGGACTAGTTTGATCTAATTCGCTACCACCATTTATAAAATAGGCAGGCGAAGAATCAAAAATTGAAAATGCAGTGTCTTTTTTATATTGCCGGATCAAACTCAGATCATCCAAAATCCAAAATGATCTGCCGGATGTAGCTGCGATCAAATTTCCCTGGTGGATACGAAGATCAGTAATTGGAGTAACGGGCATATTCAATTGAAATGGCTCCCAATTTTTTCCTCCGTTCCATGAAATATAAATACCGGTTTCAGTGCCCGCAAAAAGCAGGTCTTTTCTGTTAACATCTTCTCTAACAACCCTGGTGAATGCACTATTAGATATACCGTTGTTTATTTTAGTCCAGGTTTTACCATAGTCAGTTGTTTTATATAGACCGGGAGTATGATCATTGAATTTATATCTTGTTGTTGCGATATATGCGGTTGCTTTATCAAACGGCGATACTTCGATCGCATTTATTAAACATTCCTGTAAACCTGATGGTGTTACATTTTCCCAATGAGCACCATTGTCTTTAGTTAAATAAACATACCCGTCATCACTACCAGTATAGATCACACCTTTTTCATGCGGAGATTCGATGACGTATGCAAGTGTACCATAGTTTTCTGCCCCTACTGCTTCATTCGTATAAGGGACACCCGGCTTACCTTGTTTTTCTTTTTCATTCCTTGTAAGATCAGGAGAAACTTCTTTCCATGATTTTCCCATATCATCGGTGCGCAATAAATATTGTGAGCCATGATAAAAAACAGTCGGCTCATGTTTACTCCATATAATTGGGGCATTCCAGTTATAACGATACTTCATATCTTTTGCATCACGAGTTAAGTACTGGATCGGTGCTGCCATAATATTTGTACTTGCCTTTGCGTTTGTGTTCAGGACCTCAATAGTACCCTGGTAACTTCCTCCTAAAACAAATTGCGGATCATCAGGATCAAATGCAAGAAAAGCACTTTCGCCTCCGGCAGAATAAGTCCAACTTGTATTAGTAATACCTCCACCACCCGGCTCTCTGCTCGCTATCTTCACTGAGCTATTATCCTGTTGACCACCATAAATATTATACGGAAATTGGTTGTCTACATTGATGCGATAGAATTGGGCAGTAGGCTGATTGTTTTGACTACTCCATGTTTTTCCCTGGTTAAATGTTATAGCCGAACCGCCATCATCAGAAATGATCATGTTATTTGAATTCGTTGGATTGATCCAGAGATTATGATAATCGCCATGAGTATTAGAAATATCTTCCCAGGTTTTGCCTCCATCAATAGAGCGAAATGCAGAAGCACTCATCACATATAATGTGTTTTCATTTAAAGGATCGGAAAACAATTCAATATAATACCATGCTCTTTGTATTAAATGATTGTCATCAGATACCTGGCTCCAGGTTTTGCCGGCATCCTCTGACATATACAAGCCACCTTCTTCTTTTTCTGAATCACTTTCGATCAAGGAATAAATTTTTTCAGAATTAGAACGACATACCGCTATTGACATCTTGCCCATTTCTTTTGGCAATCCTTCTTTCATCTTTTCCCAATGCTCTCCGGCATCAGTTGATTTATATAACCCACTTCCCGGTCCACCGCTAATTACTTTCCATGGCAATCGACCATGTTCCCACATAGCAGCGTATAATATTGATGGATTATTCATGTCCATTGATATTTCTGCACAACCGGTTTTTTCATCTACATATAAAACATTTTTCCAGGTGATACCTCCATCAGCAGACTTATATATGCCTCGTTCTTTTGATTTACTGTATAATGCCCCCTGCGCAGCCACATAAACAATATTTGGATCTTTAGGATTAATAACGATTCGGGCAATATGCTGTGTAAGATCAAGACCAATTTTTTTCCATGTTTTCCCCGCATCAGTTGATTTATAAACTCCATCACCACCACTTGTCATCACACCACGAACCGCATGTTCACCCATTCCTACATAAACAATATTCGGATCACTCTCAGCCACAGCTACCGCGCCAATAGAGCCTGTTTTAAAAAATCCATCTGAAACATTGCGCCAGGTAATACCCATATCATCAGTCTTCCAAAGACCACCACCAGTAGTACCCTGGTAATAAACATTTGGATTACCGACAACGCCTGTTGCACAATTTGACCTGCCCCCACGAAACGGGCCGATACATCTCCATTTTACTGGCTTGAAATAACTATTGAGACCTGTTGTGTCTTTTGCTGGTTGTGAGATAGTACTATACGCAATAAATAATAAGCACAATAGCAGTAATTGTTTTGGCATGATGAAGTTTTATACTGAAATATAAATCTTATTTGCAAAATGGTAGTTTTTTGTGGGTTGAGAAGAAATTTGTTTGGCACTTAACAAACAATGTGTTAATTTATTATTTTGCCCAACCATTCGGGCTCAAAAAAAGTCTGATTATTGTCCACCGCTTTGGAGAAACCCAAAAGATATGATTAAAACACATGCGATCTTATTTGCCACATTGTTTGCTTTTTGCATTGGTCAAAATGCAGAAGAAAAAAATTACGTGAAAAATCAAACAACAAATCCAAGAATAGTCGATGGGCCGTATGTACTTTACCGGAACGATTCTGTTTTTGTGAAGTATATCGAAGATAATTCCGGGGCGAAAACTGTAAAAACAGATAGCACATCCGCTGCCATGAAAAACAACATTAACCTGCAAATAAATACTGATATACCGGGTAAAACATTCACAGTACAATTAAAACAGAAGCTCGGTGATGAAAAGTCAGAATATAAAGGAATAAAAAAAATGCTGGTGATGTCAGATATCGAAGGCAACTTTGAAGCGTTTAGAAAACTATTGCAGGGCAATGGCGTAATTGACGAAAATTTCAACTGGACTTATGGGAAAGATCATCTTGTATTAGTAGGTGATTTTGTGGACAGGGGCACAATGGTTACCGAAGTATTATGGCTTATTTATTCGCTCGAAGAAAAAGCAAAAGCTGCAGGTGGTTATGTGCATTATATATTAGGCAATCATGAGATCATGAACATGAGCGATGAACTTGATTATGTGCAGGAGCGTTATATACAACATGCACAATTAATGAACAAGCCCTATATGCAACTATTCGGAGCGAACTCAGAAATAGGCCGCTGGTTGGCTACTAAAAATGTTATTGAACGTGTTGGCAATACCCTTTTTACTCATGGCGGCGTTTCAGGCTATCTAAATAATCTGAACATATCATTGAAGGAACTTAACGAAATAACAAGACCTTTTTACACTGATACTACTTATAGATATAAAGACGACCGGCTTAATTTAGTATTCAGTGATTTTGGGCCTTTCTGGTACAGGAATTATTATAAGGCGCCTAGAGCAAACCCTCAACAAATAGACAGCACATTGGATATTTATAATGTTCGTGCTATTACAACAGGACATACCATTATTGCAAATGAAATAAGATCACTATATAATGGCAAAGTTTTTAACACAGATGTACATCATGCCGAAGGCCGTTCTGAAGCTTTGCTAATAGACGACGGAAAATTTTGGCGTGTAAACACTGCGGGAGAAAAATTTGACATCAAGCCTATGTAGGCTTTCTGATATACTCATCATATGTACAAAGGAAAATATTGTACCCTAGCGTTTATGCTTCTGTAAGAAATCTTTCTTGGAGTCATGAAAGGAACTCACCGCTCCTAATTTATACAACACATAAATATAGATCCACGGCAGATCCAGTTGCCATGATAAAAAGCCGGCCCTTGCACTTGCAGGATATAAATGATGATTGTTATGCCATTCGCCGGCAAAATAACCTGGACGCCATTGATTGATCGATAGGTTGCTCCTGTCAAAATCCAATCCATCTATATGTTTTTCTTCGCCTTTACCATGCCCTGTATAATTAAATATTCTTACAAATGTGATCCAAAACATTGCACCAGTAAAAAAAGTACAAGCAAGAGCATGCCCCCCAATTAAATAAAACATCGTATACCAAAAAGCCCAATTACCTAACCAAAGTGCTATTGTATACCATGGCGTAGCAATTGAACCCCATTTTTTATAATTCGCATAAGAATTTATTTGAACACCTGTGTGTTTCATAAAATGGACAGCCCGGTCATAATCTTTTTCAGAAAGATTTTTATTAATGCTTTGGTGATTTACTTCTGCCAAAAAACAATATAAAAAACCTGCACGGGCATTATAAGGATCGCCTGGCTCATCACTTTTTACATGATGCACATGATGTGATACAACATACATCTCTTCGGGAACAGTTTTGATAACAAGATTCTGCGTAAGAAAACGCCATATTTTATGGCGGAATGTAAAAGATTTATGTGTGCAATAACGATGGAGCCAAATAGTGCCATGTGTACCCATGATGATCATGGTATACAAAAGAAAAACTATGAGTAACTGCCATGAGAAATAATGCACCAAAAAAAAGTAAGCGAAAGGTATCATGCAAACGATCATGAACCAGCCTATAAAAGATATCCAGTTCTTTTTACTTTTAAAAATATTACTGCGTGATAAAAATTCGCTGAATAATTGTTTACGTGTCGGTTTTATCAATTCGCCTTTTTCATCTTTCCATCCATAGGAAGGCGTTTGTAAAACATCATCTATAAAAGCCATTTTAAATTTTTCGTTTTGTTTTAAAATTAATTGCTCTATTCCGGCTAAGGAATAGCAATCACATGAGTAGCATTAATTACATAAATCAATTGTTAAGAAATACGCACAGTTGTGGGGAGATAGTAAAAGATAAGAGAAGCATTACTGCCTGGCTCATCAACCGTAACGCGTAAAGCTAAGGTTTTTATTGGAGAAGTGGCTCATAAAGTTGTATACTTACTCCCAGATGTTCGTTAATTGTGAATTACTGTTGCATTTCCAGAAATAATGACCACTATCAAGAGTAAAAAAAGATAAGGCGATGCATACTCTTTAATATCACTACCGATATAAAACGGTGTTATTACTCCAATGATGGTCTTTAAGGAAAGGCATCTCCAAAAAAGATCAACTGTTAGGTTTAAACAGATCTATTGTAAAAATTAAAAAGCTTAAGAACAAAAAGACTTACGTTTCTTCCGGGCGGGATATATTCATTAAAAAGGTTTCGTGTAAATTCATCGTTATTAAAGCGAACAGATAGCTTTTCCCATATCTCTGGCCATGAAAGATCTTCATTATTGAGCAAAGTCTCGTTGATCACATTAATGATCGGGTCATTGATAGATTTCGAACCGGTTTTTTTTGAGACAATAAGTTGTGCATCGGGATTAATGCTTGCAATACTTATGGAACTGTTTGCTCCACCACATGAACCCAATATGGCTAGTTTGATAGAGGGTGTCAGTCTTTTCAATGTATTATCGAGATGATAACTATGGCCCCGGTGAACTAACACAACCGGATCTATTGATTCCTGTTTCAAAAAAAGAAATAGAGAGTCCTGGGCTTTTAAATCTAATTCCTCCTTTGTATCTAATGGCCGATTTGCATAAATTATAATAGGCTGATCACTTGCAGAACGAATACTTATCCAATTTTCGTTTTTGGTAGTTTTCCATTTGCTTGTATCACTAAAAGTTTTTTGGAAATTATTAAATGAAGCGACCCCATCCTCATCCCCATAAAATAAAACTACTTGAACGATCTCTCCCTTCTTATTTTGCAATGCCTTGCGTTCAAGCATTTCATAATTACCAAGCGTTGCCCATAATTTATTAAAAGAATTTTTTTGTTTTACCAGGTCAAAGACTTGCAATAAAATGTTGTAAAGCCTTACACCGAAATATAAATGGCCCGATTTGCAGCGATTTAAATTTGATCGCAATTCTTTTTGGATCATATCGCTAATTGCAATAGCTGAATCAAGACCTGTAAATGAATCTGCAATATCCATTGCTTTTTCAAGTCCTGAATTTGTATCTGTTTCAATTCCGGAAATAAAGCGGCTCATTAATTCAGCAGCTTTCTCCTGTGGCATTTTATTTAAAAAATCTGTCAGCACGTTATAGTTGGCCGCCAACCTCATGAAGACTCGAAAATTATCAAACTGCACGATATTGAATAAAGTATCGGCAGACTGTGTTTTGAAATTCTCCATTAATCTTTTATACAAACCCAGATAACTCGAAGTATATAATTCATCGCCACAACTGGTTATTATGTAATAAATATCTTCCGGTCGAAGGCCTTTAATTGAGGCAAAGCGTACTGCATCTGTAGCGCTATGCAGCTCATTGACTTGGTTCACATAAAAGGATAGAGATTTTTCCTTTAACCCTTTACGTAGCAACTTTTGGAAAATCATAGATGCGTCATTAGATCCAACTGACTCCATCCGTGTATTGACCAGCAATTGAAAATACTTTACTACATCTTTCCTGGCTTCTAGTATTTCTTCCTTTGTAATTCTATTTTCTGCTATTAATGTAACAAAAGGCAACAACTCTGATGCATTTCTGTCCGTTGCAAGTGCTATAATCTCTTGCAGGTATATATTTTTTGTATTACGTATATTATCTTGTAAAGGTTTTTTGCCCTGGTTGAGATATAAAACTATTTTAGAAGGATCATTGACGGCTGCGATCACTAATAAAGAGTCAGCATAGCGAAAATTGGGTTTATTTTCTAAAAAACTAAGAATGTATTCAGGCAATGAAGCAACACGCTTATAAACTGCAATATCATCAAGCAAAGGATATTCCTTATACTGACTAAATGCTGCCGATAATACCTGGCTACGACTTTGACCTGCAGGGATCAAAACATCAGCAAACGATCTATTATAAAGTAATGCTTTTAAAATATTCTTATACGACTGTACTGCACTATGAACATCATACATTTCAGATCTTTGACGTGTGATATTCTTAGTAAGTTCATTCATAAAATAACCAAGACTAAGTATTGCTTTTTCTTTTTCTGCACCAGGCAAAGCAGCATTAGTGATAATAAAAGTATAAATACTATCTACTTCTAACTTAACAGAACGGGAAAGTTGATGTACAAAAGCCGTGTCAATTGAAATTCGATCAAGTTGGCGGAAAAATTTCCCCTCTTCTTCTTTTAAAACTTTAGCTGCAGAAGTTTGTGCAACTACTAAAAATGGCTGCATTAATAAGCATAAAACAAAAAAATAGAAGATTTTTCTCATATATGATTTCTATCGGCTACTGATTTACAGTATTTTATTCTATATCCTTTTAAAAACGTGCCAGAATGTTCAAAACAAGAAATCACATCTTAGTGATCGCAGTTTAGTAAAGCAGATGATAGTTATGTAGACTTATTTACTGAATAATACTAGATGATTGATGAAATGTAAGTTGTTTAACCATTAGTCATGATCCACATCAATAAGATGATATTTTATGCGTGAACTTTTTTGCCCAATCATATGATTTAGTGTTGAAAGTGTAAGAATTATTGCAACATTGAAAAAAGAATCATGTATTGGTATAAATTTTGGAAATCCTCAATTAATATAAAAAAATTATAAAAATGTTACGAGAGAGTATGAGTGATCATACTTGATTTAAAAAATTGAAACAATTAATTAATCTAAAAATTACTTTATGAAGAAACTATGTCTATTTGTTCTGTCTTGCTGCGCATTTGCTACAATATATTCACAGAACATCGTTAAGGAACATTATACCGCTTCCGGTGGATTACTAGGAGCGGCTAATTTTAGCCAGTTTAGAGTTACAGGCGATAACCCTTCAAATATTGATTATAATTTTGAGGGTGGCTGGTCAGCTGGAGCATGGGTAAATTTCCCTGTGAGCACCGGCTTTTCAATTGAACCGCAATTCATGTATAGCTCTTATGGTTATCATTCTAATAAAGCAACAGGAGTGTTGCTAACTGATGGCAAGGTCAGGTATCTTTCAGTTCCATTGTTATTGAAATTTCATACTGGCGATAAGTTCGCAATAACAGCCGGACCCCAACTAGATTGGTTCTCCTCTTTTGAAGACAAAAATAATTTGGCGAAGGAAGATGATTTCAAAAAAACAAGTTTCTCAGCTCTTGGAGGATTTGAAATATTTCCTCATGCCAGAGTAACAATTTTTGGTCGTTATATTTTTGGACTTAGCAACATGGATAATTCCAGCACTCATGGTGATGAAATGAAATATAAAAACCAAAACATACAAGCCGGCTTAAAATTGAGATTGTTTGGGAAAAAAGTAGATGCTGATTCAGATGGTGATGGAGTGATCGACAAAAATGATAAATGTCCGAATGAAGTAGGCTTTGAGAGATATAATGGTTGCCCGATCCCGGATACTGATGGCGATGGAATTAATGATGAGCAAGACAAATGTATAAATGAGAAAGGCACAGCAAAATACAATGGATGCCCAATTCCTGATACTGATAAAGATGGCATCAACGATGAAGAAGATAAATGTCCTAATCAAGCTGGTCTGGCAAAATATAATGGATGTCCGATCCCTGACACTGATGGTGATGGTATCAATGATGAAGAAGATAAATGTCCAAGCCAGGCAGGACCTGCAAGTAATAACGGTTGCCCTGTTGCCGATAGAGATAAGGATGGCATTAATGATGATGAAGATAAATGTCCGGATGTACCAGGCGTAGCTAAAAACTTTGGTTGCCCGGAAACACCTCAAGTGTCTGCTGAAGTAAGCAAAGCACTCGCCGCTGCAGGACAAAGCATTTATTTCAGTTCAAACAGTGCAAAATTAGCGGCAGCTGCAACAGCCTCATTAAATAAAATAGTAAAAGTGATGAAAGAAAATCCAGAGCTCAAAATTAAAATTGAAGGCAATACAGACAATGTTGAAAAGAATGCAGATAATTTGAGTGAAGGACGTGCAAATGCAGTAAAAACATATTTAGTAAGCAAAGGAATCAGTTCAGATCGCATCGAAGTGGAAGGAGTTGGTTCAACAATGCCGATTGGAGATAATAATACTACTGCAGGACGTAATAAAAACCGCAGAGTGGAAATAAAAGCAACTTATTGATTAAGTTAGAAAAGTTTGTTATAAATAGAACCTGTATAGTAAAATCAAGGAGACTGAATTTTCAGTCTCCTTTTTATTTGTATTTAATGAATCAAGCCAGCAAATCGGAAAAACCATAAGTAAGTTTCCAGTACTATAACTAGTATTGTTTTACTATTTTACTTCCACAAATCCATCCTATGAAAAAAGCCGTTTACTGCTTTATCCTGTTTTTATGCTTTCAACATTCCTCTGCCCAGCTTTCTATTGATACAACTCATAGCGATACTGCACGCCTTATTCAACAAAAAGAAAATATCATTACAGCAGCTACTATCGTCAAAGTGGAAAATATGGGTGCTCTCATCAATACTCCTCTCTCCGAATTAAGACCAACCATATCGGCAGATGGCAACCTATTATTTTTTATTCGTGAAAATGATCCATACAATACAAACTTTAACTCTGTTCTTAACTCACAGGATATTTGGTTTACTATGCGTGACAGCACTGGTACATGGAGCGAAGCTGTGCACCTGGGTTATCCTCTTAATACCACTTACTACAATTCTGTTTTCTGGATCTCGCCCGATAACAATAGGATATTAATAAGAGGAGCTTTTATTAATGGCGATTATGCAGGCAATGGTGTAAGTATGTGTTGGTTGCAGGAAGATGGTTATTGGAGCAAGCCGGAAGCCTTGAGAATAAGAAATTATACAAAGTACGACAGGGGCTTGCGTTCAGGAGCAACGATGGCGCATGACGGAAAAACACTTTTGCTTTATATGTCAACAGAGAA
>JBIOVR010000085.1:0-3594 GCA_044867875.1 Chitinophagaceae bacterium | reverse complement strand
GATGGAAAAGTTATGCTGTCCCTAAAGCACTTGAGATCATCGCAAAAGAAAATATCGATACAGTTATAACTGCCGGCCCCCCGCATTCGACACATTTTATTGGTAAAGAGTTAAAAGAAAAAAAGGGGATTTGTTGGATAGCTGATTTTCACGATCTGTGGACCGATGTGATCTATTACGATATGTTATACCACCTTCCCTTTGCACAAAAGAAAGATAAAGATCTTGAAAGATTAATACTTGAATCAGCCGATATGGTTATTACTGTTGGAGAAAAATATAAAACCAAACTGCTAAGCAAATCATCAAAACTGTCATCATCTCGTATAAAAATTCTACGGATTGGCTACGAAGAAAATTTATTTGCTGATATAACGAGTGAAAATCAGTCCAAAGATTTCATTATAACCTATACCGGGAGCATTGCCGATTTTTATCAGCCCGAAGTGTTTATTACCGCACTTAAGGATGTGATTAGCAGCAATCCTAATGTTTCTTTTAAGCTCAGATTTGTTGGTGTTTTGGCGGAAGGCATAAAGAATAAAATATTGGAAGTAATACAAAATAATGTCTTAGAGGATGTTGGTTATGTCACACAAAGAGAATCCCTGAATTTTTTAAAACAATCCACAGTTCTTTTATTAATAACCCCTGTTACTAAGGATGAAGAAATGGTAATACCCGGAAAGATTTACGAATATCTTGCTGCGCATAAGCCCATCATTAATATAGCCAAACTGAAAGCAGAAACAGCGTTTCTTATTGAGGAATGCAAAGCAGGTGAGACTTTTGAACGGAACATGCAAGATCAATTAAAAAATTATTTATCCGGGCTGGTCAGTGACTGGAAAAGTAAATTGCATTTAACTGTAACCGATAACGAAGGTTGTATAAAAAAATATTCACGAAGTTCAATTACAGAAGAATTGATCAATATTATACATGGCATCAATAAATGATTGTCAAAAAAACAGAAATGTCAATCAGGCTTATCTTCGCAAAAATTTAAATCAGGAAAATGTTTTTAAAAAGCTACTTTACCCAACTCACGAAGAGCATCCTCGTTAGGTTTCCGAAAAGAGTAGCAAGATTTTTCGAATATCTTGGGGAGTTAGGCCGATTTAGAAAGAATAACGATCGGCGATTTATAGTTAAAACCCGTGATATTTATCCATGCCTTAATGATAAGGTTATTAAGACTCCCTTTGATCAACACTATATATACCATTCCGCATGGGCTGCAAGAGTATTGGCGCAAACAAAGCCCGAGTATCATGTGGACATTTCATCAATTTTAAGTTTTAGTACGATTGTTTCTGCATTTGTCCCTGTAAAATTTTATGATTACAGGCCGGCAGAACTTAATTTGAATAATCTTGAATCAGGTTTTGCCGAACTAAAAAAATTAAACTTTGCTGATAACTCTATTGCTTCGCTATCCTGCATGCATACTATCGAGCATATAGGATTGGGGAGATATGGAGATGAGATCGATCCAGCCGGTGATATTAAATCAATTAATGAATTGAAAAGAGTTTTAAAACCCGGAGGTGATCTTCTATTCGTAACCCCGGTGGGTAAATCGAAAATTGAATTCAATGCCCACCGTATTTATAGTTTTGAACAAATACTAGATTATTTTTCTCCTTTTCTTTTAAAAGAGTTTTCTTTGATCCCTGACAAAGGTGGATTGATCCAAAATGCGGATCCTGCATTGGTAAAAGAACAATCCTATGGTTGCGGATGTTTCTGGTTTAAAAAAAATTGAAATGTTTAAATTCCTTTTTAAGAAGAAAAAAGAAATAGATAAGAAACCTGCAATGATATCCTTTTACAAAACATGGATACAGCCCGGGGCATTAGTTTTTGACATAGGTGCTAATATTGGCAACAGAATTGATGTTTTTCTTGAATTGGGTGCAAAGGTTGTAGCTGTTGAACCACAACAGAGTTGTGTAAAGATCCTCAGAGAAAAATTTGAGAATAAGATCAGTATTGAAAATATCGGCCTTTCTCATTCTGAAGGGACTTTGGAATTTCATATTGCAGATGAATCAACGATCTCATCTTTTTCGAAAGAGTTTATTAGTAAAACAGGCTCGGCGAGATTCAAAAGAAATGAATGGAGAGAAAGAATACAGGTCCCTGTTTCTAGCTGTGATAAACTGATCGAAAAATATGGTATTCCGGATTTTTGCAAAATTGATGTAGAGGGTTTTGAATTGGAAGTATTAAAAGGCCTGAATACAAAAATTCCTGCTTTATCTTTTGAATATTGTGTGCCCGAGATGGCAGATAATCTTTATGCATGTTTGGAACGGCTTAATGTGATAGATGCAACCGCTTTATTTAATTACAGTATTGGCGAATCCTTTTCCTTGAGACTGGATCAATGGCTCTCCTTCACGGCATTTCTTTCTTACGTAAAAGAAAAGGAATTTCATAAAAGCCTTTATGGGGATATTTATATTCAATTCAGCAATTAACATGTTTACCGTAGGAACCACAAATGAATCAACAAGGCTAGCCTGGATTGAAGATACTTTAAAGAAGATCCCGGAAGGTTTAACAATTCTTGATGCAGGAGCCGGTGAATGCCAGTTTAAAAAATTCTGTAATCACTTGAAATATATTGCCCAGGATTTTGGCCAATATCATGGAGAAGGCGATATCGGTTTGCAAACTGGTAAATGGGATAATTCAAAGCTTGATATCATTTCGGACATTGTTTCTATTCCATTGCCTGATCATTCTGTTAATGCAATAATGTGTACGGAAGTTTTTGAACACATTCCTGATCCGCTGGCTGCTATTAAAGAATTCAGTCGTTTAATAAAGCCGGGAGGCTGTTTATTGATCACAGCCCCTTTTGCAAGTCTCACTCATTTTGCTCCGTATCATTTTGCTTCAGGGCTAAGCAGGTATTTTTATGAAAAACATTTGCCGGACAATGGTTTTGAAATAACGGACATGCAGCTAAACGGTAATTTTTTCGAATATATTGCCCAGGAAAATCGTAGAATAAAATCAGTCGCAGCAAAGTATGCGAATAAGAAATTAAACTTTTTTCATAAAATAATCATTCATTTGAATCTGTTAGTACTTCAGGGCCTTTCTAAAAAAGATAAAGGCTCTTCAGAATTACTTTGTTACGGCATTCATGTTTTTGCAAGAAAAAAATGATCATTGTTCACATTTTAGGGGGGTTGGGGAATCAGCTGTTCCAGTACGCAGCGGGACGCTGCCTGGCACATTTAAATAATACACAAATAAAATTAGATGTAAGAGGTTTCACTAATTATAAATTAAGAAACTTTGACCTCAAGGCTCTTCATACAGACTGCCAGTTTGCATCAGGCGAAGAAATAAGAAACTTATTACCATCACACAATTTTGAAAAAGCATTGCAATATTTGTTTCCTAAAAAGAACAGGACTTATTATCGGGAAAAACATATTCATTTTGATGACAACATGTTAAAATTTGGTAAGAACGTTTACTTGAAAGGTTATTTTCAAAGTGAAAAATATTTTTTACCCATAAAAGAAATAATACGAAAAGAGTTAACACTAAAAGACGAAACAATAGCTAGAG
>JBIOVR010000084.1:0-14038 GCA_044867875.1 Chitinophagaceae bacterium | reverse complement strand
CTGATCATTTATTTTTTTGTATTCGGGATAATTCATTGTTACCTGCGGAATACCGGCATGAATGTAATCAAAGAATTTATTGGAAAGTGATAAGTATTGATTCAATCCTGTTCTCTCAAATGGATTCACAGCAACATAAGCTTGTACAGTTCTTTTTTTTAATTCGTCTGGCGGAAGCATTCCAAAAAAGATCACTTTTCCTGACAGATCATTTGCCTGGACTACTGTTTTCATTTCATCTATAAAATTTCCATTACCACAAACCCAAAGCTTAGCATTCAAATTTCTCATTGCCAAAGCAAGTTTATCAAGTCCACGACCTTTATTCACTGCGCCCTGGTAAAGTATAATATCCTCTGATGGTATTTGTTCATTTGATTCAACAAGCAGTGGCACATTGCGGATCACTTTATATTTTGCATTGTAATTTTTCCTGAATTCTTCTGCAAGGCTATCACAAACAGTGTATGCATTCTTGAATTTCGGGATCATTCTTTTTTCAATCTTTTTCCAGAAACGATAAATTGATGGACGACTTACCACTTCATCTAATTGTGAAAAGTATTCATGAGCATCATAAACTCTTTTTACTCCTTTCAATTTTGAAATATAATAGCAGGGGAGAATAGTGTCGAGATCGATGGCGCAAATACAATCCATCTTTTTTAAAAGAAGAAAGAAAAAAAGCCGGATATTGAACTCACTATAGAAAAGCTTTCCTTTATTAAACCAGCATATAAGTCTTTGCTGATCGTAATGCTTCTTTGAAAGTGGGAGTGAAGTTTTTAATTTTCTGCCAACCAACAATACATTATATCCCGCATCTGCAAGTGAGCCGCAAATGCGTTGCATTCGCTGGTCATAGTTAAGATCATTCGTTACAGTAAAAACTAGTTTCTTCACTTCTCTCAAATATAAAAGAAAAAGTCCCGCCTAAGGCGGGACTACAATATATGTGAAAAGTTTTTTACTGCATGCCGTCACCACCTGTATTCATACTCTCTCTTTCTCCTTTCATGTTTTTCCGTTTGAAAAGATTCGGATCAAACTTTCCAAATCTCCAGTTGAAATTCAGACGAAGCAGCTGCTGGTCACGCTGACGGTACACATCCTGTATGAAATATTGTGACTCTGAATGTGTATAAGAACGACGGGTTGCGAAAACATCACTCATGTTAAGTGAAATAGATGCGGCCTTGTTCTTTAAGAATTCATATTTAATACCCATATCCGCATAATAATTTGAGCGAACATATCCATTTGCTGATGATGAAGGGCCACCCATCATCATTCCGCCCATGCCACCGCCGCCGCCACTGCCACCCGGAGGAAGAACGGTCTTAGAATTATATACCGCTGTTAACTGGAAAGAAAAATTCTTAGGCAATTTGAAAGTATTGTTCACTTTTCCAAACCAACTCGCAAATTGATCTTGCTCAGGTTGCGCCGGATCATCGATATTGATCTTTGAAGTATATAGATTAAGATTTGAAGTAAGATCCCACCATTTGGTTATCTTATTTTTCATCGTAAGTTCAAGACCTGTTACATAGCTGGAGTTTGCATTTATGAAAGTAGTAAGCACATAATCTTTCCCATTTATCGGGCTTGTAAATTTCTCCTGGTAGGTGGTGATCAGGTTATCTGTGTGCTTATAATACAGAGAAGCAAGAAAATTATCTTTGTTCTTAAATATCTTCTGGTACGACAGTTCGAATGAGCTTGTAAACTCTGGTTCGAGATCAGGGTTACCTTTTCTCAGGTTAAGAAAATCAGATGAATCAGTAAATGGAGATAATTGGAAAAAGTTTGGACGATTGATCCTTCTTGTATAATTTAATTGTAGCTCCTGTTCTTTTTTCAATTTTTGACTTAGAAAAACACTCGGGAAAAGACTAATCGGAAAAGAATTACTGAATTTTTCACCTGTTTTCATAAGTTCTCCATCATAACCTGAGCTTTCAACTCTCAGACCAAGTTGGTATCCGAAAGACTTTATGTTGTTTGTATAAGTAGTATAAGCGGCCAAAACATGGTCTTCACTTTGATAGTCGATTTGTGATTGTTGTTGAAGTGTCGGCTCTCCGGTAGCCGGATCAACATAATAAAATGCACTAGTGCTGTTTGCCTTGTTGAAAGCACCTCTTATACCCATCTCTATTTTTGATTTGTCAGTAATGGGATTGACAAAATCAGTTTGTACTATTAGACTTTGACCAGTACCGGAAGTATTTTGCTGCTGACCAAATTGACCAATAAGAGTGTTTGCAGGATAATCGTAATAATCAGTTCTAATAAGGCTTTCATTGATATTTGTTCTCTTATTATATGTAGCATCTGCAGTCCACTCTCTTCCTGCTTTAGGGAAATTATGTTTGAAACTTACCTGGGCTCCTCTGAATTTGAAAATACCTTCTGAATTTGTCATTCTTTCGAGGTACGAAGTTTTCTTAATTGTGTAAAGAGAATCTACCAACAACTTGCTAATTGATTCAGGGTGGAATGTACCATTACCAATATTAGTGCTTGCAGAAAGAGTATTCCTGTTATCAATAAAATAATCAAGACCGGCTCTGAAAAATTTAAAATTGCCAACCATCTCACTTCTGTCATCCTGGTGCATATAAGTGTTTGGCTGATCAAGAATATTATACCTGTCAGTATAGCCGGTGCCAATAGATTTACGTTGGTTATAATTGGCGCTTCCGAAAATATTTATTTTGTTTTGACGAAGGCTAAAATCACCGCCCAAGCCAATTTTTGCTCTCGAATCAATACTTGAACGAAGGCTACCATTATAGCCAACTTTCTTATTTTTCTTCAAAACAATATTCAATATCCCTGATGTACCACCAGATGCATCAAACTTAGCGGAGGGATTTGTAATAATTTCAACTGATTCAATTGCATCGGCAGGGATCTGCTCAAGCTGCATTGTAGTTGGACGACCATCAACAAAGATCTGAGGTGTATTATTACGAAGTGTAACATTGCCATCCAGATCAACTGAAAGAGAAGGAACGTTTTTCATAACATCAACCGCCGTACCACCTGCGGCTATTACATCTTTCTCTACATTATATATTTTTCTGTCAATGCCTAATTGGAAAAGAGGTTTTGAACCAACTACAGTCACATTACCTAATACTTGTGCATCTATTTCTAATTTGATATTACCAAGATCTTTGTCAATTGCATTTAACATAGCACTCATATCCCCGCCTGGTTTCATTTCAAAACCGGCAGGTTGTTCGATTGGCTTAAAGCCAATAGCTGTGATCTTTAATTTGGATTGGCCAAAAAGTGGAACGTTTTCCAAAGAAAATTCGCCATTTGCTTTTGTAAGCATTCCGGCTACTATTACATCTTTTCTTTTTTTGGTGGCTGTGTCCATGCGACTTTGGACTAACTGAACTGAAGCCGCATCCACTGGTTTACCAGATTGTGCTTCTACCACTTTTCCATACATACGGCCATTCATTTGTTGGCCATTTCCTGCACCTCCGGGTCTTTGCATTGGATTTTGAGCAAATAAGCAAAAGCTGGTAAGGTTTAATAAAAAAACGAGAACTAACTTATTCATTATACGAGTTTTGGGATTAGACGTGCAAAGGTCATTTAACCTTCTCAAAATGTCATTTTTAAATGACAAAAGGCTTAAAGACATTCATAGAAGGAAAATGTTCGGGATATTACCTTTGATTAACTATTTAGGTAAAAAATAGGTGATCAATACTTGGACGATGCCTATAAGAAAACCAATGACCCCACCGAGGATTTCAACAAACCTGAACTCTTTGCTCATTATCTGGTATAAAATATCTTCCAGCTTATCAGTTGAAAAAGCAGAAACCTTATCAATAACAATTTTTTCAATATCAAGTTCTTCCTCCAAATGACCTGCATACCTTTTCATTATCTGCGGAAAAAGTATTTCTAATTCCTGCATAAACGTCTTTTTCAAAGACTTGATGGTTTTACTGCCAATGAATAAACTCAGAAAGGGCATTTCATCACTCAGTTTATTCTTAAGAAAATTATCAACATGCTCCTCTATCATGGGCATAAGTTTTTCTAAATTTTTGGGATTAGCAATTTTTTCCTCTATGTCTTCATACGAGAGAAATTCTGCACTTATCATTTTGCCCAATTTCTCGGCAAATATTTTTTGTCTTTTGGGGAAAATGCCATGAAATGTAATTCCAAGAATTCGCTTTGGCTCTCTCGGATGAAAAAGCATTTTGATGGCGATCCAGTTTGTAAACCATCCAATGAAAGCAGAAATCATTGGAATTACAAGGAGTTGGATCAGCAGCGAATAATTCATTAATAAGTTTAGACAAAGAAACATAAACATCATGCCGGGGCAAAATCTCATTTTGCATGCAACGCCTAATTATTTACTTTTGCAATCGCCTAAAATGGTAGCCATAGCTCAGCTGGTTAGAGCATCAGATTGTGGTTCTGAGGGTCGTGGGTTCGAACCCCATTGGTTACCCAAATAAAAAAACCTTCTGTTTACAGGAGGTTTTTTATTTTCACCATTCATCAAAAAGCTCTGTTAAAAGGAATTGGGGCTAAGAAAACCCATGTTTTTGCGTTATTTTTACTACTCTTATATAGCGGATAAAATTAAATAATGATAAAGCTGATAAATTATATGACAAACCTTAAACGATTACCTATCCTGATCATTATCCTGCTCATCGCAGGTGTGTTTTTTGCCGGCTCTGTGAAAAAAGAAATTGATCCTCCCGGTAAATATGAAAAGATCCTTCACAATGTTACTGACATGTTGAAGGAAGCTCATTATAGCCCCAAGCTTATTGATGATAGTTTTTCGAAAAAAATATTTTATAAATATTTTGAAGTTATCGATCCTAATAAAAATATTTTCTTGAAAGAAGATATCGAAGCACTTAAAAAATTCGAGTACAAGATAGATGATGAAATGAAAGGCGCTGATGTTGAATTTTTCAAAGCAGTTGGCTTATTGTTTAACAAAAGAATGGAAGAAGCTGCTTTGGTTTATAAAGACATTTTAAGCAAGCCTTTTGATTACTCGATTGATGAAACTTATGCAGGTGATCCAGACAAAATAAAATTCCCTGTAACAGCAGCAGAAAGAAAAGAGAGCTGGAGAAAATCACTCAAATACCAGTCACTTGACAAGTATGTTGACCTGATAGAAACAAGGGAAAAAAATAAAGATGTTGCTGGTTTCAAAGTAAAGACAAATGCTGAATTGGAAGTTGAGGCAAGAGAAAAGGTTGCAAAATCAATGGAAAGAACATTTGAAAGATATCGTTACAAATTTTCTGAAGATGATAAATTCAATTTGTTCGTCAGCATCATTACAAATACAATGGATCCACATACAGAGTTTTTTCCTCCTGTAGATAAAAGATATTTTGACGAGCAGATGAGTGGTCGCTTTTTTGGCATTGGCGCATCACTTATTTATGATGAAGGCAACATAAAAATAAATACATTGATCGCAGGGAGCCCGGCATGGAAAAGTGGCGAGGTGCAAGTAGGAGATATAATTTTAAAAGTTGGACAGGGTACTGAAGAACCTGTTGAATTGACTGGCTTTGTTGTTGAAGATGCTGTAAAACTTATTCGTGGCAAAAAGGGAACCGATGTAAAATTGACATTAAAGAAACAAGATGGAACTGTAAAAACGATCACATTGGTTCGTGATGAGATCGTGCAAGACGAATCATTTGCAAAAAGTGCAATTATCAATAATGGTAATTCAAGACTTGGATACATTTATCTCCCCGAGTTCTATGCAGACTTCGACAGACCGAACGGTGCCCGTTGTTATATTGATGTTGCAAAAGAGATCATCAAGTTAAAAGAAGATAAAGTAGATGGCATCATAATGGATCTGCGTAATAACGGAGGTGGTTCACTTTATGATGTAGTGCAAATGGTTGGTCTTTTTATCGATAAGGGCCCTATTGTCCAAGTGAAAGATCGTGATGGCAAGCCAAATATCCTTGAAGATAAAAATCGTGAAGTATTATATGATGGTCCGCTTACTGTAATGGTAAATGAATTTAGCGCATCAGCTTCCGAAATTTTTGCAGCGGCTATCCAGGATTATGGTCGTGGTGTAGTTATTGGCAGTACTACTACTTATGGCAAAGGAACGGTGCAGCGCAATCTCGGTCTTGATCCTGAATCCGGTTATTTGAACTCTAATTCAGACCTGGGAACTATTAAATTGACCTTGCAAAAATTTTATAGAGTAAACGGCGGATCAACACAATTGAAAGGTGTCGCATCTGATATTGTGTTACCTGATAATTATGAGTATTTGAAATTCCGTGAGAAAGATGATCCGGATGCATTACCATGGGATGAGATTCAAAAAGCATCGATCAATAACTGGAAATCGGGTTATGAATTGGCAACAATTCAAAAATTAAGTGAAGCAAGACTTCAGTCAAATAAAGCATTTAAATTAATAAAAGAAAATACAGAATGGCTTTCAAAACAAAATGACAGGGAATATCCATTGAATTTTGAGAAATACCAGAAAGAACAAAAAGCGATTAGAACTACTGTTCGCCAGATCGAAGCGCTGAAAAAATTAGATAATGATATGGATGTGAACTCACTTCCACAAGATTCGAACAGGTTTACTTATGATAAAGGCAAGCAAGATCGTTTCGATCAGTGGATCAAGAACCTACGTAAAGATATTTACATTGACCAGGCTGCGAAAGTAACTGCGGATATGGTACAGCAAAAAAATCTTGTAAAGGGGAAGGATGAAGCGAAAAAACCATTTTAATAATTGATACAATAAATTGAATAACCCCGACTGAGTCGGGGTTATTTTTTTATAAATATCTTTCTTTAATGATCTGGCAATGATGATTAACATGCCCTGCAACAATATATCCAATCCCCAACACATAAGTCGAATTCTCACTGGCGATTCCAGATTGCTCCAATTGTTCATTATCAAATGCAGCAAACATTACTTCTGTTGATTTTCGCAGAGAAGCAAATTCTTCGACAAGATCATTCCAATTTCTTTTATCAGCCTTTGCTGTTTGAGCAAAAAGATTTTCATCAAACCCGGGGAGGGGAGTATCATCTTTTCTGGCAAAACGAAGTGCACGGTAAGTAAATACTCTTTCACCATCAAGCATGTGTTGAAGCACTTCTTTTATTGTCCATTTACCTTCTGCATAACGATAATCATGTTTCTCCGGAGGAATAGATTTTAAAAGATCAAATAAATTTTTTGTACTGCTTTTTAGACCAGACATAAGATCATCGTCTTTTACTTTACTTATGTAGCCATGATAAAATTCCGGCACACGGGATAGATCGGGACGAGGCATAAGGAATTGTTTAAAAGATTAGGGAGTTAAAGTTAAAGCTGGAAGAGTTATTAAAATAAAAAACCTCCGCAAAAGCGGAGGTTTTAAAGATCATTTATTCTAAGATCAGAATGGCTTTAATTGATTTCCTGTTGCTCTTTCTCCTTTTAAAGTTGAAGCAAGTTTTAATGCCTCATAAGCATTTACCACGCCACCGCTTTTTGATATATCAGAAAGCTTTGTTTTCCTATCTGAAGCAGGCACATTTACGTCATAAGCAGGAACCACTGTAGAATTTTCAATTACATACTTTACCTGCTCAGCGCTTAAGTTAGGATAATACTCAAGTATCAATGCCGCAACACCAGCAACAACTGGCGAAGCCATGCTGGTTCCTTGTGCATTTCCATAAGTGTTGCCGCCCGGAATAGTAGAATAGATCTTCATACCCGGAGCAAATACATCTACTTCATTTTTTCCATAGTTCGAGAATCCTGCTGTCAATGAATTGTATTTAACACCTTCAGGACTTACCTGGTCAATAGAAAGATCACCGCTTGCTCCAACAGTTATCCAGTTGCTGGCTCTTTTTTTATCTTCCTGGTAAACAGGACTAGGGAAATTCCATAGCGTATCAACATTTTTTGAATCATTTCCTGCAGCATGGACCAGCAATACTCCTTTTGACTTTGCATATTCAACAGCTTCATCTACCCATTTTTTCTCAGGAGAAAAGCTTTTACCAAAACTCATATTGATAACCTGTGCGCCGTTATCAACTGCATAGCGAATCGCTAATGCAATATCCTTATCATGTTCATCACCATCGGGTACGGCACGTACCATCATGATCTTCACATTGTCTGCAACACCATTGATCCCGATCTTATTTTTTCTGTTTGCTCCTATGATTCCAGAAACGTGTGTGCCATGAAATGCAGCTTTATTATCAACAAAAACATTATTGTTACCGTAGTATTTATCATTGAAATCTTTGTAATTATCTTTTACAATATCATCCCTATAATTTTTAGGGGCAATTTCTTTTGCATCGGCTTTTCTTTGTTCGCCATCAACAAAATCTTTAAAGCCTTCCATGAATTCCTTATTAGTAATTTCCAATGCTTCGTTTGCTTTCATTAAACCGTACAATGCATTTTTTGCATTCATCGTTTTCAGATCATTCAATTCAGCTTTTTCAAGTTCTTTACCGGTAAATTCTTTTTTGCCCAAAGCAATTTGTAGGAGACTATCGCTTTTTACAAGATTCTCATAGGCTACTTTTAAAATTGCAATATCAATTTCAGGCCCGTCAGATGCGCCATACATTTCTTCTTTTGCCTTGTTCCACATTTCATATTCAACAGCATCTTCTTTTGAAAGCTTTGAAGGGTCAATATCCTTATTTTCATATTTATTTTTATACGCATGATAAACCCTATCTCTTTCATATGAATCTACAGTTACATTCTTTCCATCTTTACCACCAATAAAATTCCAACCATAGATATCATCTATATAACCATTCTTGTCATCATCAATTCCATTGCCTGGGATCTCTTTTGGATTATGCCATAAAATTTCTTTCAGATCTTCATGTAATGTATCAACACCGGAATCAATAACAGCTACTAAAACTGTTTTGCTCTTCTTTCCTTTTACAAATTGGTAGGCTTTATCCAGGCTGATACCATTCACACCGTTATCCTTAAGATCCTGCAAATACCATCCATTGGGTAGGGGTTCCTTCACACTTGTTTGAGAAAAAGTGGTAGTGCTAACCAAAACCAAGACCATGATAACAATACCTTTTAAGATTCTATTCATTTTTGATTGATTTTAAATACAAAGATTAAAAAAGGAGCAAAATTAACTAAACCATCCATACAATTTTAGTAAACTCTCACAGAGTAATGAGCTTTGCATGACAATAAAAGAGCCAAAAGAAAACCTCCCGGTTGCATTGGGAGGTTTTTTAACTCTTTAATTATTTCGCAATTTGAGTTCAACCCTTCGGTTAAGTGCTTTTTCTTCTTCGCTCTTGCCTTCGTTAAGCGGCTTATTCGGACCAAATCCCTGCGATGTCAACCTTGACGGGTCAACACCCTTCTTGATAAGATAGTTTTTCACAGTTTCTGCTCTTTCGTTGGACAGTTTCATATTCGTATTAAAATTACCATCAATACTTGTATGCCCCTCAATGTCAACCTTTAGGTCAGTTTCTTTTAATAACAGATCAGCCACCTCGTCCAGTACTTTTTTGGATGCTGGTAACAGGGTTGCTCTGGCATAAGCAAACTGAATCTCCGTTGCTGCGAATTCAACTTTCTGAATAATTTCTTTTTTGATCTCGGGACATCCATTGTTTTCTTTAAGGCCTGCTTCATTTACACATTTGTCTTCTTCGTTGTTCACCCCATCACCATCAGTATCCGGAATCGGACAACCATTATAACGGGCAACACCTGCCACAGCCGGACACTTATCATCTTCATCATTGATCGCATCTTTATCTGTATCGGGAATAGGGCAACCTTCATATTTTGCAAGACCCGGTACAGTAGCACATTTATCTATATCGTCAGCGATGCCATCACCATCTGTATCGGGAGTAGGACAGCCTTCATATTTTGCAAGACCTGGTACAGCAGGGCATTTATCAGCTTTATCTGCAATACCATCAGCATCGGTATCTGGACAGCCATATGTAACAAGTGGGCCAGCCTCTGTGATACACGAATCTTCTTTGTCCACTATGTCATCACCATCAGTGTCTTTTGGTTTATCTTCCAATGAAACAGGCTTGCCAATAAAAATACCAAGCGTAACGCCATATACCTGGTTCTTAAAACTTCCGTCATAGGTGGCAGTGTACATATCAGTAAATCCACGGCTAAAATTTCCAGCAATAAAAACTCCACCGAATTCAAAACCCGCAGTTCCGTTTAGACCAAGGTCAAACGTTTTATATGTTCCCGGGCCATCTCCAATAGGCAGGTCAGCATTTTCTTCGGTTTCAAATTTTCCTGTTTTTAAATATGTTTCTTTTTTTTCAAGGCCATTGTAGAAAAAAGAAAGGTAGGGGCCACCGCCTAAAAAGAATTTTGTTTTGCCACCTAATGGAATTTTATAAACAAGATTCAGAGGGATATCAATGTAATTGATAAATTGCTTTGCATCTATGCTGAAGTAATTATAAACTGCAGTATCGTAATTGCTGTAAAATTTTCTTCCCTTGTTATAAAACATAACACCAGGCTGTGCGTAGAATTTTGATTTCACTCCAAGTTGCAGATCGGCGATAAAACCAAAATGGGCGCCGGTGCGATTACTATAACCGCTTTCAATTTCTGACCAGTTAGGAAGATCATTTGTTTCTACAATAGTGGAGGAATGTGCGCCGCCGGCAATGGCAATTCTTAATTGAGCATTTGAAATTTGCCAAAAAACAAGCAGCATTGCCGCAAGGAGTAAAGTTCGTTTCATCGGATGATTTTTCAGAGATATTGATTGATATTCAACGTACAAAAGTTGAAATTATTTCGCAGAAATCATAGCATTTTGCGAATAGAAAGGGTTTACTCTTAAATATCAAACTTAATACCCTGTGCTAGCGGAAGATTATTGCTGAAATTGATCGTATTTGTTTGCCGGCGCATATAATTTTTCCATGCGTCACTACCACTTTCACGACCGCCACCGGTTTCTTTTTCTCCTCCAAATGCGCCGCCGATCTCCGCACCACTTGTACCTATATTGACATTGGCAATACCACAATCGCTTCCAGAAACAGAAAGGAATTGTTCTGCCTCGCGAAGGTTCAAAGTCATGATGGCAGATGAAAGACCTTGGGGTACTCCATTTTGAATGGCAATTGCATCATCAACCGTTTTATATTTTAATAAATAAAGAACAGGAGCAAAGGTTTCGTGCTGCACAATTTTATATTCGGGTTTCACTTCGGCAATACACGGTTTTACATAACAACCACTTTCAAAACCGTCACCACTTAACACGCCACCTTCAACAATAAATTTTCCACCTTCTTTTTTACATTCTTCAATTGATGCCTCATACATTTTCACTGCATCTTTATCGATCAACGGACCTACATGATTATTTTCATCTAAAGGGTTTCCGATATGTAATTGTGAATAAGCAGCAACTAGTTTTTGTTTTACTTTTTCATAAACATCATCATGAATGATCAGTCGCCTCGTACTTGTGCAACGTTGTCCTGCAGTGCCAACTGCCCCAAACAAAGCGCCACGTATAGCCATATCTATATCTGCATCTTTTGAAATAATGATGGCATTGTTTCCTCCAAGTTCCAATAATGCTCTTCCGAGTCTTGCACCAACTGCAGCGCCAACTGCTTTTCCCATTCTTGTAGAACCTGTTGCTGATACAAGTGGAATTCTTGTATCGTTTGCCATCCATTCACCAACATCCCGACCACCAATTATTAAAGAACAAACACCTTCCGGAACATTATTCTTTGCAAACACCTCTGAAATGATATGCTGACATGCGATCCCGCAAAGAGGAGTTTTTTCTGAAGGTTTCCATATACAAACATCACCGCACACTAATGCAAGCATACTGTTCCAACTCCATACAGCCACCGGAAAATTGAATGCAGAAATAATCCCAACGATACCTAATGGATGCCATTGCTCATACATGCGGTGGCCGGGTCGTTCGCTATGCATGCTTAATCCATATAGTTGTCTTGATAAACCAACAGCAAAATCACAGATATCGATCATCTCCTGCACTTCACCAGAACCTTCCTGTAAACTTTTACCCATTTCATAAGAAACAAGTTTTCCAAGTGGCTCTTTATATTTTCTTAAAGCTTCGCCGACCTGTCTTACAATTTCTCCTCTTTGAGGCGCTGGCATCAATCTCCATTGTTTGAATGCAGCTTCAGCAGTTTGAATTATTTTTTCATAGCTGGCTTTATCAACAGCCGATACTGAACCAATTAACTTTCCATCTACAGGAGAGAAGGAGTCAATTTTTTCACCGGATGATCTTATCCAATTACTACCTGTGCTCGTTCCTTGATTATTTGCATCTATGCTTAAAGCTTTCAGAAAATCCATTTCTTTTATTTTATTACACAAAAGTACAGATCAGAAATGTAATACTAAGACAACAATGTAAATTGAACAAATTGAAGTAGAAGTTTGCTAAAAAATAATTGTATGTGATGTCCAAAATGATTTGTACTTAATTGTTGTTGATTGTGGAAAATCACTACCAGTTCTATTTGGTGCAGCCGTACGATTGCGTCCTCCCGAAGGCACAGTCGTAAGTTGAGAAGTTGCAAGAGCATTATTCATGTCAGCTTCGTTTAATTTCCATCCCACACTGATCTTTTTATTATTAAGCCCCGATACTGTTTTCTCAAGCAGTTTCAATGGTATATTATATTCGATGTGCAAAACATTAGAACTATCCCAGGAAAAAGCAATATTGGCAGTTCCCTCTGAACTTATACTAAGTGTAGCAGGCTCAGAATCTGAAAACCCAAAAAGCCTCATTGATCCGGGATTGCCCGCAACGGGATATTCTATACCGATGTTTTCTTTTTTCTTTCCTTTTATATCCACGTATAAATTAAATCCGCTCTGCATTATTTTCTTTTGTGTAAGAATGTCTGAAATTGTAAGAACAAGAAACAGAAACTGAGCATCATTATCCGTAGCAAAGCGGGTTCTTGTTTCTTTATCAGTTATGAATTTTTCAGAAGGCCATTCCTCGATATTTCCATCAAGTTGATGGATAATAATTGTTGTATCAATTTGGATAATTGTTGAACAGTGTATTGAAGGGGCAAAAAAACTCTTCAATATAATCAGTGGAAATATGAAGATCGCTTTCATGATTGCAAGTTTTGGTACCCTAAGGTACAAAACCTACTAATTAATATTGTTCGTTTTCATTCGGAAAAGATTTCCCTTTCACATCACTGATATATTGCTGAACAGCGGTAGTAATCTGTTCATTTAAATTCAAATATTGACGAAGGAAACGGGGTTTAAATTCTGTATTGATGCCAAGCATATCATGCATCACCAACACCTGGCCATCGCAATGCATACCGGCGCCGATACCAATTGTGGGAATATGTAAACTTTCAGTTACTTCTTTTGCAAGTTCAGCAGGTATTTTTTCAAGCACAATGCCGAAGCAACCGGCTTTCTCCAACAGCTTTGCATCACGTCGTAATTTATTTGCTTCATCCGCTTCTTTTGCACGAACTGTATAGGTGCCGAATTTATAAATTGATTGTGGTGTTAAGCCCAAATGTCCCATTACCGGTATCCCGGCAGATACAATTCTTTTTACTGAATCGATCACTTCTTCACCGCCTTCTAATTTTATTGAATGAGCCCCGGTTTCTTTCATGATACGAATGGCAGAAGCAAGAGCAATATCAGAATTGGATTGATACGACCCGAAAGGAAGATCTACAACAACCAGGCAACGATTGACTCCACGAATAACTGCAGAAGCATGATAGATCATGTGCTCAAGAGTCACGGGAAGTGTTGTTTCATGTCCTGACATTACATTGGAAGCGGAATCACCAACAAGAATTATATCAATGCCAGCACTGTCAATAATTCTTGCAAAAGAATAATCGTATGCTGTCAGCATACTGATCTTTTCTCCGGCGGTTTTCA
>JBIOVR010000083.1:0-8902 GCA_044867875.1 Chitinophagaceae bacterium | reverse complement strand
TGAAGGGCAGTGAGGAGAATAATAATGACCCCCAGGATGATTCCGAGTGTTTTAAGAATTTTTTTCTCAAGCCAAACGATCCACATTCAATAGATGGGGTTAATAAGTTATCAAATTACTCAAATTTGCGCTAATGAAAAAGCCATCTGCGGCTGGCGATGGCTTCATTAGTACTAGCTTACTGAAGAACCTGGACTAACTGCCTCCTCAGGCTTCAATAAACGAAGTTTTCCATCCCTATCTCCTGCTGTTAAGATCATTCCCTGGCTCTCAATTCCTTTCATTTTCCTTGGCGCAAGATTAACTACTACTACAACTAGCTTGCCAACCATTTCTTCCGCCTTATAATGCAAGGCAATACTACTAACAATTGTCCGGGTTTCGGTGCCCAGGTCAATTGTTAATTTTAAAAGCTTATCTGCCTTTTCTACTTTTTCACAACTAGTGACAGTGCCAACACGAAGATCCAATTTGGCAAAATCATCATATACTATTTCTGATTTCTTAGTTTCTTGTTTTTCGCTTACTGGTTTTGATTCTTCCATTTTTGGTTCATCTTTTTTTATTAAACCTGACTTTAATTTTTCTATTTGTGCTTTTATCTCTTCATCTTCTATCTTCCTGAATAATATTTCAGGGGGTCTTAATGAATAGCCAACACTCAACAATTTTAGTTTGCCTGCATTCTCCCAATCGAGCATTTTATCAACCACTTTCATCATGTAAAGCATTTTCTTTGCCGTGGTTGGTAAAAATGGATTGACAAGAATGGCAAGATTTGCTGTCAACTGCAAACAAAGATGTAAGCAATTATCAATTTCCTTTTGAGCAGCTGCGGACTGTGGTCCGTCGTCCGTGGTCTTCTTAGCTTTTATCCACGGCTCCTTCTTCTGCATGTATTGATTTCCCTTTCTTGAAAGATCGATCACTTCAAACAATGCATCACGAAACTTATACTCTTCAATCAAGCTTTCAACCTTCAACTTTGAATTTTCAATTTCTTTCATGATCCACCTGTCCTCATCATCTAAAATATCTTCATGCAACTTCGGCACTTTGCTGTTGCAAAGCTTGTGCATCAACACCCATGTGCGGTTCACAAAATTTCCGAAGATAGAAGCCAATTCATTGTTATTCCTGTCCTGGAAATCTTTCCATGTAAAATCATTGTCTTTTGTTTCCGGTGCATTTGCACATAACACATACCGAAGTACATCTTCACAACCCTGAAAATCTTTTACATAATCAGGCACCCACACGGCCCAGTTGCGACTGGTGCTTACTTTATCACCTTCAATATTTAAAAATTCATTGGCAGGAACGTTATCAGGCAAAACAAAATTTCCATGCGCCTTTAACATAGCAGGGAAAATGATACAATGAAAAACGATATTATCCTTACCAATAAAATGAACAAGTTTTGTGTCTTCTTTACACCAGTAGTCCGCCCATTTATCAGTCAATTCTTTTGTAGCAGATATATAACCGATCGGCGCATCAAACCATACATATAAAACTTTTCCTTCTGCATCAGGCAACGGAACTTTTATTCCCCAGCTACTGTCTCTTGTCATTGCTCTTGACTGCAAACCTTTATCCAACCAGCTTTTGCATTGACCATATACATTATTCTTCCATTCTTTATGTCCTTCAATGATCCATTCTGCTAACCAGGCTTCATAATCCTGCAAGGGGAAATACCAGTGCTTTGTTTTCTTTTTTACCGGCACGGCATCACTCAACGCACTGCGGGGGTTTATTAATTGTTCAGGACTTAAAGACGAACCACATTTCTCACACTGATCACCGTATGCATTGGGATTTGCACAAACAGGACAAGTACCAATAATATAACGGTCCGCTAAAAATGTTTTTGTTTTTTCATCATAATACTGCTCAGTTTCTTTTTCCTCAAACAAACCATCATCATACAGCTTTTTAAAAAAAGCTGAAGCAGTTTCGTGATGCACTTTATTAGAAGTACGTGAATAGATGTCAAATGAAATTCCCATCTGCTCAAAACTTTCTTTGATCTGCGCATGGTATTTATCAACTATCTGTTGTGGGGTCACACCTTCTTTCATTGCCCGGATGGTGATAGGCACACCATGCTCATCACTGCCGCAAACAAATTTTATATCTCGTTTCCGTGCCCGTTGATAGCGAACATAAATATCTGCAGGCACATACACACCGGCCATATGCCCGATATGTACTGGCCCGTTTGCATATGGTAAAGCTGCTGTAACTAATATTCTTTTATATTCATTCATACTACTTCCGAGGAGCGTAGCGACGAAGCAATCTCCACAATCTGATTTTTATATTTTTTGTTCCAAGCTTGGCAATAATTATTAAACTTTCGTTGCGTCGCACTCTTGTATTTTCGGTAATTCTATTCATCAAAGAGAGGAAACAACCAAGGTCTGCAAAAATACCGGATTAAAGACCATTGCCCAAACCATTGCGATTAGCAGATTTTATTTACATTGAGAAAAATTAAGACTCTGTATGTCAAATAAATCAATAGAAGAAAAATTAAAGGAGCTTGGCTACGAACTACCAACACTTCCTGCTTCCAAAGGGATCTATAAACGCTGCCTTATTGATGGAAAGAACCTCTATGTTTCCGGGCATATTTCTGTAAACACTGATGGAAGTTCAATAACAGGAAAATTGGGAAAGGATCTGAATGAAGAACAAGGAAAAGCTGCTGCCAGGCAATGCGGTCTTGCAATTCTTTCCTCTCTGAAAGCTGAGTTAGGCGATCTGCAAAAAATTAAGAGAGTAATGAAAGTACTCGGGATGGTAAATGCAACACCTGAATATGAAAAACATCCGATCGTTATCAATGGCTGCAGCGAATTGTTTGTTGAATTGTGGGGAGAAGATAATGGAAAAGGAGTTCGCAGTGCAGTAGGAATGGGCTCATTACCGGGAAATGTTGCAGTAGAAATTGAAGCAATGTTTGAAATCAATTAAATATGTCAGAAAGCTGGTTTGAAATAAAAAATATCAAGGAACTGGATTCTCCGACATTGGTTGTATTTCCCGAAAGAGTCAAACACAACATTAAATTGGCCATTGATATGATCGGTGATGTAAGTCGCTTACGACCGCATATCAAAACAAACAAATCACCCGATGTAGCCAAACTGATGTTGAATGCCGGCCTTACAAAATTCAAATGCGCAACTATTGCCGAAGCGGAAATGCTTGCACAATGCAAAGCACCAGATGTTTTATTGGCTTATCAACCTCTTGGACCTAAATTGAATCGGTTCTTTTCACTTATTAAAAAATATCCCTCAACTAAATTTTCCTGTCTTACAGATAATATTACTGCAGCCAATGAGCAGTCTTTAGCATTCAGCGCTGAGAATATCAGTGTTCCTGTTTATTTTGATCTGAATGTTGGAATGAACCGAACAGGAATTTCTCCCGACGAAAATGCAATTGCTTTATTCAATCATTGTAAAACCTTAAAAGGAATTTCAGTTGTCGGTCTTCATGCTTATGATGGTCATATCCGCTATGTTGATTTTGAAACAAAGAAGCAAAAGTGCGACGAAGCTTTTGCATTGGTTGAGAAACTGAATGAAAAACTAAAACTTCCAACCATCATTATGGGTGGTTCACCGGCTTTTTCAGTTCATTGTAAAAGAAAAAATATCGAATGTAGCCCCGGCACATTTGTTTATTGGGATAAGGGTTATTCTGATCTCTGCCCGGAACAAAATTTTTTACCTGCTATTGTTTTAGTAACAAGAGTAATTTCTTTGCCTTCATCCAATAAAATTTGTACAGATCTCGGTCATAAATCTGTGGCTGCTGAAAACGAGATTACAAGAAGAGTTTTCTTTTTAAATGCTGAAGGATTAAAACCTGTTGGACAGAGTGAAGAGCACCTTGTATTGGAAACAAACGAAAATCATTTTTATAAAGTAGGAGATATATTTTACGGATTACCATATCATGTTTGCCCAACCGTAGCTTTATATGAAAGAGTATTTACTATTGAAAATGGAAAAGTGACAGGAGAGTGGAAGACTGTTTCGAGAGACCGCAAAATAAGTTTGTAGTCTTTAGTTTATAGTTTGTGGTTTAAAATAACCCATATTATAAAAATTTTTCAAATGCAAAAACTACAAACCACAAACTATAAACTATTAACATGTTCATAGTCGATGCCCATCTTGATCTTGCCTGGAATGCTATTGAATGGAATCGTGATCTGCAACAACCCATTCAGGATATTAATTCAAGAGAAAAAGAATTAAATGATAAGCCTGGTCGTGGCAATGCTACAGTTTCCATACCTGAATTAAAAAAAGGAAATATTGGTTTGGTTGTAGCAACACAGATCGCCAGGTATGTTTCACCGGATAATCCTTTGCCCGGTTGGCACTCCCCTGAACAAGCATGGTCGGCAACACAAGCACAACTGGGATGGTACAAAGCAATGGAGGAACAGGGTGAGATGGTGCAAATAAAAGATCTGCGTTCTTTAAATATTCATCTCGATGTTTGGAATGATGACGGACAAAATGAACAAAAACCTGTTGGTTATATTTTAAGTTTAGAAGGCGCCGATTCTTTAATAACTGTTCAGCATTTAGAAAGAGCTTAGGAATATGGACTAAGAGCGGTCGGGCCTGCACATTATGGACCCGGGCGATATGCAAATGGTACTGATGCTACGGGTGAAATGAATGCAGATGGTTTAGCGTTGCTCAAAAAAATGGAAGAGCTCAATATTATTTTAGATGCAACACATTTTTGTGATGATGCATTCTGGCAGGCGATGGATAATTTTCATGGGCATGTTTGGGCCAGCCATAATCTCTGCCGTGCATTGGTAGATCATAATCGGCAATTCAGTGATGATATGATAAATGTATTGATTGAAAGAGGAGCGGTGATCGGCGCTGCCTTTGATGCATGGATGATCGTTCCGGGATGGGTGAGAAAAAAGTCAACACCAAAAGAAATGAATTGCAACATAGAAAAGATAATTGATCATATTGATCATATCTGCCAGATCGCCGGTAATACTCTTCATGTTGGTATCGGCTCCGATCTTGATGGTGGATATGGCAGAGAACAATGTCCTTATGATGTAGAAACAATTGCTGACCTGCAATCAATTCCTTCATTGCTTAAGAAACGTGGATATTCAGATATCGATGTTGAAAATATTATGAACAAGAACTGGATCAATTTTTTAAGAAAAGCCTGGAGTAAATAAAATTAATAAGGCGAAGGACTCACTGATGTCCAGCCTCCATCAATTATCAAACTCTGTCCTGTAATATGTTTTGAATTTGGTGAAACAAGAAATAATGCAGCATTCGCGATATCATTTGTATTAGCAGGTTTTCCCAATGGAGTAATACGGCTCCATGTACTAGTATATTCTTTATCTTCTAATGTTCTTTCAGTGAGTGTTGCGCCGGGGGCAATTGCATTTACATTAATATTATAAGGAGATAATTCTATCACTAAATTTTTAGCCAGCATTTCTAATCCTGCTTTTGTTATAGCATAAGCAGCTAAATTTTTATGAGCCTGGTGTCCAACAACAGATGACATAAACAAAATACTTCCTCCACTTTCTTGTTGTTTCATTTGTTTTGCGGCAGCTTGTGCAAGAAAAAAACTTCCACCAAGATTTAGCTGCATCACTTTATTAAATGAATCAGAGGTGTAATCAAAAAAATCAGCAAACAATGTAATGCCAGCATTGGCGATAGCAATTGTTAGCTTACCAAAATTGCTTAGAGCCTGGCTCACCATCTTATTAATGAAGGCAATATCGGAAGCATCCCCAGCCAAGCCGATACAATTACCACCTTCATTTGTTATTTTATTTACTGCTGAGGAAGTAAGCTGTTCATCTATATCATTCAATAAAACAGAAGCCCCTTGTAATGCAAGTTGCCTGCAAATCTCAAAGCCAATGCCCTGGCCGGCACCGGTTATAATTGCTACTTGTCCTTTGAATGAATCAGTATTCATTCTAACAAGATAAGTTTTTATTTCTTTTTATACTTCGCCGTTCTTGCATCATTTATCACGCCTTTCCAGTTAAGTCCGAACCCAAAATCATAAACATGCCCTTCCGAATCTTTATAGCATTGCAAATCATGTGGCACATCTTCAAATTGTTTCTCTACTGTTTGCATATTCGCCGGCATTTGTAATGGCAATAAACCCGAAGGCTCAACTTTACCTATGAGAATATCAAGAATTGCCTGGTCTTGTACACCAAAATTTACAACGATTGCATCCGCCATCTTTTCAAATTCTGAAAACACCATCGGGTTGCTCATGTTTACAGAAACAATAACAGGTTTGCCTTTCATTTTTGCATAGGTTTCTGTTACCATTGAAAGGTCGGTAATATTGATAGCCTTGACTGATTTCCCTTTGTAAGTACGATTTGTAAATGACTCAAACTTATCTCCACCTGCAATACTCGGATCTCTTGCATCAGAAGCTGTATATTCTCCGTATTGTAAACTGATCGGCAGATAACCATTTCCACCTGCTTTTACATCTGCACTGTTGTAGCCGTTACCACTGTTAGGACTATTGATAAACACTAATGCATAATCAGCTTCATCAGGATTGTCGGTTACATTGAAATATTTTTTTACAATATTCATGTTTATTGGGTAGTCTAATTTTTCAGGTGTTTCCATGCCAAGAAAATTCCTTCCTGCTGGTGTAAACTTCTTTGGCACATACACAGTTTTGTTTTTTTGCAATGGCAGGATCATTTTTTTATTCTTCAATAACACCATTGATTTCAACTGCACATCATAACCGGCTTTCATGTATTCGGCATTGCCAACAATACTTTTTGAAACTTCCGGGTCGAGATATGGGTTTTCAAACAAACCTGTACGGAAAATATTTCTTAATAAACGAACAGCAGGTTCTTCAAATCTTGCCCGCATGAATTTTTCTCCGTGCTCTTTTACTCCTATGTTGTATGCTTCAATTACCGGTACCGCATCATTATTGCCGCCAAACTGATCAACACCGGACATCAGTATTTTATAATGCCTTTCTGCAATAGATAATTTATCTACTCCAAATGATTTACCTGTAAGGAAAATATCAACCGCAGTTTCATCACCTGTCACCAACCAATCTGTACAAACAACGCCATCGTATTTATATTTTTTTCTCAAAAGATCAGTGATGATATATGAATTGTAGTTGTTAGCAACGTTCTCATGATTCTTTACATCCTGGTTGTAGGAGATAGTATAATAAGGCATCACGGCTGCTGCCATTCCTGTTTTTCCGCTCAACTTAAAAGCTCCATCAGTAAATGGTGTAAAATGCTGAGCGAAATTTTTTCCGGGATACACTGCATATTTTCCATAACCATAATGCGCATCCCTGCCACCTTCACCGCTGCCACCGCCGGGCCAATGCTTCACCATTGCATTCACACTGTTATAACCCCAGCCATTTGCGATCTCTTTATTACCTGTTGAAGTTTGAAATCCGTCGATATATGCACGGGCCATATCTGCTGCAAGTTTTGGATCCTCGCCAAATGTTCCGCTTACACGATTCCATCTTGGGTCTGTTGCAAGATCAACTTGTGGTGAGAGAGCTGTTGTAATTCCCAACGCTCTGTATTCAATGGCAGCGATATGACCGAAGTTTTTTACGATAGCAGGATCAAAAGTTGCAGCTAAACCTAATGAGCCGGGCCACATAGAAATAGAACCACCGGCACCTGCATTGAATTCAGCATTGGCAATTGTACCGTGTCTTGGATCAGAACTATTATTTGCAGGAATACCCAAACCAATTCCTTCTACTAATGATTGAATATTATTATTCCATTCTGCAGCCACATCTGCACTTTTAACAGAAGTAATAAGTACATGTCGCAAATTATCATTCGTCAGGAATTTTTTTTGTTGATCTGTGAGATCTGATGCATTTGCGCCACTTTGATCAAATGGTTTTCCATTGTATGTTCCGGCAAAGGGCCCACCCGGTGGATTTGGAACCGGTTGATGCCTGCTGTATAACATTAATCCTGCGATCTGTTCCACTGACATTTTTGATGCAAGATCTTTTGCACGAGCATCGGCAGGTAATCGCCAGTCTTCATATTTATCAAGCTTACCATTCTTATCCAGGTCTTTGAATGCAAAACCATCAACGGTAATAATTTTTACACCGGAAGTCGTTGAATATCCCAATGCCTGTCCGCCTTTATTTGTTACTATAGAAACAGTCCCGTTTGTTTTTTCACTCCAGTTCTGAGCATAAGTTGTTGTTGTTATTAATGAAGCAGAAATAAAAATGAATGAAGTGATCTTTTTCATTGCGATCGGTTTTATAATGAGATATTTTTATTTGTTAGCTGGCGGTAGTTTTTCATGGCATCATCTGTTGCGTCGCACTCTTGTACTTTCTGTGCATTGCTCAGCTATGCATCTCAGTTGAAGTGTGCGACGCAACAGAAGTTGAATAGAGAATAATAGCCGGGAACATAAAAATCTATTCAATGAAATATTATAATATTTCAAGAAAAGAAAAAATCAATAGTTCTTCTTAGCGAGATTATTTCTGCTGATCGTTAAACTTTCAAACATGTCTCTCTTGCTTGTATCCTGTTCAACAAACCAATATTTCAGCCCGGCCTTTTTTCTTGCTTTAAAAATTCTATCAAAGTCTATTGTGCCATTGCCTACTTCAGTAATCGCTTTAGTTCCGGCTTCCATATCTTTTACATGCCACATAGCAAAGCGGCCCGGATATTTTTCAAAATAGGCTACGGGATCTTGTCCGGCTTTAGATATCCAATACAGATCCATTTCCATTTTTACAAGATCGGCCGGAGTATTGTTAAGAAGAAAATCATAAA
>JBIOVR010000082.1:0-5967 GCA_044867875.1 Chitinophagaceae bacterium | reverse complement strand
ACAAACCTGCATGAAAAATATACCCCCTGTAGAAACAGGAAGTAAACACTACTCTACTTAAATCTACTAATCAGAAAAAATTTAACTGGGTACGTGTATCAAATGATTATTAAAAGTTTTTTTTCTTCAGAATGTTAAAGTATATCGCTTCCCTGAGAAAAATTTAACAATTAAACAAAGTGTAAATTTTAAATGACCAACTTGCTAATAGTGACGATGAATTTTTTTTTGAAGAATAGAACACCAAACTATATCATCATAAAAACAATGAAATAAAATATAACTCACTTACATAAAAAAAATATACCTCCTGTGGAAACAGAAGGTATAAAACCAAAACTAACCTGCATGAGAAAAAAACTGCTTATGTGAGAAAATTTTTATCTGCCTTTATATATTCAACCAGAAGTATTTTTTCTTTCAGAGCTCTAAGATATATTGCTTTACGAGGGAATACCTGACTATTAAACAAACTCCAAATTTTAGATGACCAACTTGCTAATTGAGACCATGAATTTATTTTGGTAAAGTGGAGGACAAATTGAATGCGACATAAAAAGGTTTAATGGTTATGGTTTCGATTACTTCAGTACCTCAAAGTCGAACTATTTATTCTGCGACCAGTTATTTTAAAGATCTTGATAAATGTCAAATGAAACAGATTCCAATATTGTGATCATATAGCTAATACGATCAATAGGGTTCCAGGCTCTGCTCATTCTTTATTTTTTTTGTTTCCTGGCGTTAAATACGTTAAAGCCTATCCCTGTTCTTTCATGATCTTCTACGTTCTAAATAAAAAAGGGATGTGGAAACACCCCTCGCTAAACCAAAACTTACTGCTTATTTGAAAACTCTACTACATGAGAAAATTTTATCTGGCTATTGGAATATTAATAAATTGTAAACTTTTTAAAATTGACATTGCCTTCTCTTATAAAATTCAACTACCGGTTCCTCATTCATTCTTCTTAATACTAATACGATCATCAGAACTCCCTTCCTCTGCTCATTCTTAATTTTTTTTTTAGAGTTTCCGGATCTTAAGATAGATCACATTTTAAGGGAAAAGTTGGCTTTTGCACAAGGTTCAATTTTTACTTGACCAAATTAAGGATCGGAGCTCTGAACTTGTTTCGGTATTGTTTCGGCATCTTTGCCTAGCTAAATCAAAACGCTACGAGTCATGAAACTCACGGCTATTATTATCTTATCAGCTTGCCTCAGCGCAAGTGTAAACGGGTATTGTCAGAAAGTAACTATTTCTGAAAAAAATGCCAGCCTGGAAAAGGTATTTAAGGAAATAAAAAAACAAACTGGTTATGTTTTCTTTTATGATGTAAACATATTTGATGGAGCCAAACCTGTAACCATACAGGTAAAGGACGTTGCAATTGAACAGGTGTTAAAAGAAATTCTGCAAGACCAGCTATTAGATTACTCCATCGAAAACAAAACCATCGCTATTGTAAAAAAAGATCCTTCAATAATAAATGAACAAACTCCATTGCCGCCGCAACCAATAATAGTTCGTGGCCATGTAGTAAACGAGGTTGGCGAGCCGGTGAGAGCTACTGTTACCGTTAAAGGTGCCGGCAAAGGCGCAACTTCAACCAATGACAATGGTGAGTTTGCCATAGTGGTCAAGGATCTCCAGGGCAGTCTTATAATTTCCGCAGTTGGTATTGAAATACTGGAAATAAAATTAGATGGAAGGGCAGAGTTAACAGTAAATGTAAAAACAAAAGCTGGCATATTGGATGAGGTGCAGATGATGGCGTATGGTACAACCACCAGGCGTTTGAGTACAAGTTCCATTTCAAAAATAAAGGGGGAAGATATCAGGAAACAACCGGTAGAAAATCCAATGCTTGCATTAGGAGGAAGAGCGCCGGGTTTGCAGATCACACAAGTCAACGGTATGGCCGGTGGGGCAGTTAGTATAAGCATCCGTGGCAGAAACTCCCTTGGAGCCGGGTCCGAGCCTCTTTACATTATTGATGGTGTACCTTTTGCCCATTCGCTCTCCACTGTAGTATTTTCAAATGGTGTTATAGCCCAGACATTGGGAGGGCTTATCAGCGCCACTAACGGTACAAGCCCATTTGTAACCCTTAATGCTGCTGACATTGAAAGCATTGAAGTACTGAAAGACGCGGATGCTACTGCCATATATGGTTCAAGAGGGTCAAATGGTGTAATACTCATCACTACAAAGAAACCCAAAACAAATAAGACATCTGTTGATGCAAGTTTTTATACCGGTTGGGGACGGCCTACCATTATGCCTGAAATGCTGAATACACAGCAATATGTGGCAATGCGAAAAGAAGCGTTTAAGAATGATGGAATTGTCCCCACAGCATCTAATGCCACCGATCTTATGGTATGGGACACGACACGTCATAATGACTGGGCAAAAATATTGATGGGTGAAACCGCTCGTAGTTATGATGTACAGGTACGCCTTTCAGCCGGAAACGAGCAAACCAGGTTTTCCATCTCAACAGGCTACCACCGAGAAACACCTGTCTTCTATGGTAACATGTTCGATGATCGTATACATGTTCGGGCAAACATGACGCATCATTCCATTGATAAAAAATTTTCTCTTACACTAAGTACAGGGTATAATATTGATAATAATAATATCAATACGACAGATATGGGCCTATTGCTAACTACAGTCCCCAATGCGCCCTATCCGCTTGATGCGAATGGAAAACTGGTTTGGAGTGATAAGGGTATCAATTTTTCAAACCCACTTCAGTATACGAAAAAACTATATAAAGGCGTAACAGAGAACTCCATCAGCGATATCAATTTGGGTTATCGTTTCAGCAAAAATTTTGAGATAAGGGTAGATGGAGGGATGAATATCGTACGTCTTAACCAGAGAACTGCCAACCCGGTAAGTTCACAAAGCCCTTTGGGGGCAACGCCAATAAGCTCAGCTCAATTCTTTAACGAGTCTCAACGAAACTGGATCGTGGAACCGCAGGCAGAATATACGAAACAATTAGGAAAAGGCCGGCTACAAATGATGGTCGGTGGTAGTTTCCAGGAACAGCTTATAGAAGGAGCAACAATAAGTGCCAGTGGATATGCAAGTGATGAATTACTTGGAACACCTGGTCCTGCGGCTACAAAATCGGTTACCAGCAACTATGCTAAGTACCGGTACAACGCTTTTTTTGGCAGGGTCGGTTACAAGTATAACAATAAGTACCTTATAAACATATCCGGCCGCCGCGATGGATCCAGTCGTTTTGGCCCGGGAAAACAATTTGGCAATTTCGGCGCCGTGGGAGCCGGGTGGATATTTTCTGAAGAGAGGTTCATGAAAAATGTTTCCTTCCTTCACTATGGTAAGATCAGAACAAGTATAGGTGTTACGGGCAATGACAGAATTGGCGACTACCAGTACATTGCACGTTGGAGCACTTCAGCTGCCGCCCTACCTTACCAGGGTATTAGTGGTTTTTTTCCAATAAATCTTCAAAATCCTGATTATGCCTGGGAACGCAATCGAAAATGGGAATCTGCAATTGAGCTTGGATTTTTTCAGGACAGGTTGTTTGTAAGCGCCGCTTATTATATGAGCCGGAGCGATAATCAACTTATCGGTTACACGCTTCCATCACAGACAGGCTTTCCGAGCATTACAGCCAACAGGAATGCAATAGTTGAAAACAGGGGTTGGGAATTCCTGATCAATACTACCAATATAAGGACAAAGAATTTTACCTGGAAAACTTCATTCAACATTTCTATACCACAAAGCGAATTAGTGGCATATCCTGATCTTGCAACATCAAGTTATTCTACCTCGCTTGTTATAGGATACCCTGTTACCTTACGCAAATTCCTCGAGTACCAGGGAGTGGATACTGCAACCGGTATTTACAAGCTTAACGGGATCAACCTGACTACGGACAGAACCCAGGTACGTGATTTGGGACAGCGCCTTTATGGTGGATTGCAAAATACTTTTATTTACAAAGGATGGTCCCTTGATCTCTTCTTCCATTTTGTTCAACAAGACGGTTTGAGCAGCATTAACTTCGTGGCACCGGGTAACCGTTCAAATCAGACTGTATTAGTTTTAGACAGATGGCAGAATAAAGGAGATATTACCGATATACAGAAATTCTCTACTACCGGGGCAGCTGTTACTCAATTCAGTTTTTATTCCAATTTCTCCAGTGCCAGAGTAGTGAACGCATCTTTCATTCGTTTGAAAAATGTATCACTCTCTTATCAATTCGACAAAAAGCTGATCGAGAAATTTAAGATAGAAAGTTTAAAAGTGTATTTGCAGGGACAAAACCTGCTCACGTTCACTCCGTATGAATATGGGGATCCGGAAACATTATCGTATTACACTTTGCCGCTCAGGATGCTAAGCGCAGGCATACAGGTCATTTTTTAATTTAAAGACGAAAGAATAATTGTGAATTACTATACAGGCATACTTCAATATATAAAAGCAATCACCCGGTACTTTCTCCTGGTGGTGATGCTGACAACCATCTTACCATCTTGCAAGAAGTTTGTAACTGTTGAAAATCCGCCAGGCGTTCTTACCACAGAAAAAGTATTTGCAGATGATAGATCAGCAAATTCGGCAATAGTCTCTATTTATATTGATATGATGAATTACCAATTCGGTGGTGACGGATCGTTCGTCTGTTTTTCTATGACAGCATTGGCAGGTTTTTCGGGTAATGAATTGCAGTGGACTCTGAATAATACTAGTGCTCCGGCTTTCCAGGAATTTACAACACATGATCTTACTCCTCCAAATCCGAATGTAGCAGCTTTCTGGAAGGATGGGTACAAATATATTTACCGTGCAAATGCTATCCTTGAAGGCATTGCTCCTTCAACAGGCATGACACCAGATGGAAAAAGATTTGCTGAAGGAGAAGCCAAATTCATACGGGGTTTTTGTTACTTCTATCTTGTAAACCTGTTTGGTGATGTACCCCTTGTTTTGAGTACGAACTACCAGGCAAATATGAATATGGCCAGAACCCCGTCGGCCATGGTTTGGGACCAAATCCTGAATGATCTGAAAGATGCCAAACAACTGCTTCCAGCAAACTATCCAACACCTGACAGACTTCGCCCCAACCGTGCAACAGCGGGAGCGTTGTTGGCCCGTACATATCTGTACTTAGGAAAATGGGCGGAAGCAGAAGCTGAATCGGATGCTATTATCACATCCGGTGTTTATGGATCAAGTCTGCCCGCTCCTGACCTGGTTTTCAAAAAAGAAAGCACTGAAACCATCTGGCAATTGCAACCTGTTCGTGCCGGCATCAATACAAACGAAGCTTTTTTCTTTCTTACAACAGTAGTTGATACAAGACCCAGTTATGAAATAACACAAAACCTATTGTCTGCTTTTGAGCCAAACGATAAGCGTAAAACACAATGGATTGGATTTAGCAGCCCGGTTGCTAATCCTACCTGGGCATACCCTGCAAAATATAAGGCTGGAACCTCTGTTACTGTGACGGAATATTATATTGTATTTCGCCTCACCGAACAATACCTGATCCGTGCAGAAGCAAGAGCACATCAAGGTGGAAGTAAGTTGGTACAGGCTATAACAGATCTTAATATAGTTCGCAGCCGTGCCGGTTTGCCAGCCGCAAATCCTGCAGATCAAAATGCTTTTTATCTTGCTATCGAGAAAGAACGCCAGGTTGAATTTTTTGCAGAATGGGGACATCGCTGGCTCGATCTAAAACGTACCAATCGTGCAGAGGCTGTATTAAAACCACTATCACCCACCAATTCATGGAAACCGGGTTCAGAATTATATCCTGTTCCGGCAGATGAAATAGGCAAAAATCCATTACTGGTTCAAAACCCTGGATACTGACCGATCATGTTGATATGCTTCACGCATCACGACTGCGTCATAAAAAAATACTTAGCCACTTTGAGATTTAATTG
>JBIOVR010000081.1:0-23269 GCA_044867875.1 Chitinophagaceae bacterium | reverse complement strand
GTTGGTGGTGGTGGTAATCCACAACCCGGAGAAATTTCTTTGGCACATAACGGCGTTTTGTTCCTGGATGAATTACCAGAATTCAAAAGAACAGTGTTAGAGGTAATGCGTCAGCCTATGGAAGAAAGAAAAGTGACAATCTCAAGAGCAAAAATTGCATTGGATTTTCCTGCTTCATTTATGCTGATCGCTTCTATGAATCCATGTCCTTGCGGTTTTTTTAATCATCCTGAAAAAGAATGTACCTGTCCGCCCGGCGCTGTGCAGAAATATTTAAATAAAATTTCCGGTCCGTTGCTTGATCGCATTGACCTGCATGTCGAAGTAACTCCTGTTGCATTTAATGAATTATCATCCGCTAAAAATTCTGATAATTCAACTGTTATTCGCGAAAGAGTTATCAAGGCAAGAGAGATGCAGGCTGAACGTTATAAAAATAACGCTGGCATTTATTGCAATGCACAAATAAGCAGTAAAATGCTAAAGGAAATTTGTGTGATCGATAACGTTGGTCAAAATTTGTTGAAGGCAGCAATGGAAAAGCTCAATCTTTCTGCAAGAGCTTATGATAGAATTTTAAAAGTATCAAGAACTATCGCCGATCTTAATGGAAGTGAAAAGATAAAACCTGAACATCTGGCAGAGGCGATTCAATACAGAAGTCTTGACAGGGAAGGATGGGGTGGATAGGTTACATAAACTCTTGATTGTAAAAAATTGTATTCTCTCCTTTCGATTCAGAACAAAAGTTATAATAGGATAAGGCTTTTAATGCTGTCGAAGAACATCCTTCGATCATTCGATCGTGAAATTCTATAATTAAAATTTTCACCTTAGGTAACCATTTTTCAAAATTTTTTTCAAAAACATTTTTTTCAGCACCCTCTATATCAAGTTTCAAAATGTCAATTGTTTCCCAATTTCTTTGCTGCATTATATCAGAGATAGATATAGCATTAATAGAACCTGGCTTGGGTGATAAAATTTCGGTTACTGTGAAAGAGTTATTACCCTTTCCCTCATCAACAACCGAAAGAATGGCCGAATGACCCCAGATACCGGCTCTTATTAATCCTACATTTTCATATTTTTTTGTGTTTCTTCTAAGCATTTCAAAATTTCCTTCTTCCGGCTCTACAGCTACTATTTCAGCTTTCGGATACCTATTGGCAAAAAAAACAGATGTCAATCCAATATTAGCACCGCCATCAATGATCGTTGATGGATTGAAATTAATATTTAAGTTGTAATCTTCTTTTAAAATCACTTCTTCCATTGTTGCAAAATCAAAAGGGTTGTTGCGGATTGAAAAATTATGTTTTAATTTTTTTAGATTAAAATTGTTCCAGTTTCCTGTTTTCATTTTTATATAAAATGAGACGGCTTCTCCAAAAGATAAATGCTTTTTTAAAATTGAAAATCGCGACATTTGAAAAGCTTAGTTAATTGTTATTCAAAAATGATCTATAAAGATAAGATGGAGATGGTCAACTACATTGTTGTAGCTCATAAACCTGTTTAATTCCTGTATGGATTCAGTTCTCTTTATTTCAGTAATGAATGGCACAGCCTGGGGAGGCAGCGAAGAGCTATGGTATAAATCAGCATTGCACCTTGCCGGCAAAAGTCACAATGTGGGTGTGTGCTGTTTCAACTGGAAGGAGAAAGAGGAAAAGCTGCATCAATTACAAAAAGCCGGTTGTAAACTATACTTGCTACCAGGAAAATCAGAAACCAAATCTTTGTGGGGAAAATACAAAGTAAATAAGGCATTGTATTCAATTCCATTTTCTGATTATAAAAAAGCAATAGTTAACCAGGGAGGTTGGAAAGATGTTGTTCATGGCCCTTTTAAAAAACTATACCAAAGACTCCCGCCTTATGTATTACTTTTTCATAATTATGATACGCTAGAAAAATTGCAGAGCAATAAAATAAAGTCACTTCATAATTGGGTGTTGAATGCAGAGAAAAACATTGGTGCAGCTGCTCGTATTTTTTCTGTAATAAAAGACACTTGCAACCTGGATATACCCCGGAATTATGTCCTGTTTAACCCTGTTACCATTCAATTGCCGGGTTACCAAACCCCTTTTACAACACCAGCAGAAAGTAAACTGGTTTTTACAGTACTTGCAGAATTGGATGTAAAACGCAAAGCCCAGGATGTGCTGATAAAAACCCTGTCAGCAGAAAAATGGAAAACCAGGAATTACACGCTGAATATTTATGGTAATGGTAAAGACAAACAAATCTTAGAAAAATTGATTACTGATACAGGACTTTCGTCAAAAGTTTTTTTGAAAGGTTTTACTAAAGATGTAAAGGAAGTATTGACTAATTCACATGTATTATTGCAGCTTACACTTATTGATGCAATGCCTATTTCCATAACAGAAGCCCTGGCTATGTCAAGAGCAATTATTGCAAGTGATGTTGGTGATATGCCATTATGGATCAATGAAGGAGTAAATGGATGGATAGCGAAAAAAGTTTGTTTTGAGGAAATAGACCGGGTACTGGAAAATGCATGGCAAAACCGAAACAACCTGGAAGAAATGGGAAAAGAATCGTACAGAATCTTCAGGCAAAAATATCCCGGGGACCCGGTAGAATATTTTTTGAACCTGGCAGGCATTTCATCAAATGAAACGAAGAATGAATGAAATCTTATTGGGAAATACTAAGCAAATATTACGAGCATATATAATTTCCATAATCCGCTGCTCTTTTCGTTCTTCTTCCTGCTGAAATCCTAACTAAATACTCTCTCCAAAATTGGGTAAGCACAATTTTTGATGAATAAAGAGAAACTAATTGTCTGAATTCCTCCCTTTATCTTTACAGTAATACTACCTAATGCAAGAATATTTCCGGCTTCTTAATAATTATTATGATAAGATATATGTTCTTTCGTTGCATCGTGCTTCCGAAAGAAAGGGTTATATCGATAATGTGCTGAAAGGATTGGACTTCGAATATTTCTGGGGCGTCGATAAAGAAGAAACCTCTTTGGAAAAAATAAAGGATCTTGGGTTATACAGCAGCGATCAGTACCATCTTTTTTATAAAAACCCGGAGGAGATCAACTTGGGAATGTTATGCTGCTCACTGGGACATGTGGGTATCTATAAAGAAATCATACGAAATGGATACAAAAAAACATTGATATTGGAAGATGATGTGGTGCCGATAGTTCCTAATCTAAAATACTTTCAGGAAATAATAGATGAATTGCCTGGTGACTGGGAACTGTTTTATCTTGGATATGAAAAAAATGAAGAATTCGGTTGGAAGCAAAAACTTAAGCAAACAATTTTTAAAATCTTTCCCGTACATGCCCAGTTAAAATTAAACAGGAAGATGTATTTCAATTATTATCCCCGAAATTTTACCAAACATATTGCTATCGCGGGTTTTCATGATTGTACACATGCTTATAGCGTCACTTTGGAAGGAGCAAAAAAGTTGTTGCAGTGTCAACAACCTGTAAGGTTTAATCCCGATAATCTTTTATCCTATATGATCTGCACAAACCAGATAAAAGGTTATATATCATATCCCAAACTTTTTAACCAACTTTCTGCTTTTAAAGGAAAAATAGAATCCTTAACCGGCAACTGACCTTTATCAGGCCACATTTCCTCATATCAAAAACATGAACTTTTATAGATTCGTATATTCGTTGACTAATTTTTGAAAATTACATATGAAAATTCTTGTTCAATACCTGAAACCATATAAATGGTTAGTGATACTGGTGCTTTTCCTCGCTGCCATCAATATCGGTTTTTCTTTATTTGATCCGATCATTTTGGGAAAGCTGATCAACCTGGCTAACTACCATAAAAACGTAAAAGCATTTGACTGGAATGCATTTCTTTTTATGAATGACAAAATCACTGACATTGATATAAAAGTTGATACAAAAGGAATCGTTACCAAAACTCCTGTATTGCGCCATTATTATGGTGTTATCTGGCTTTTGCTTGCTTCTATTTCTGTTGCTATGATCAGCCGAATTGCCAAAGCTTTCCAGGATTATTTTTTAAATCTTATTACACAAAAGTTCGGCGCTACAGTTTTTACACAAGGATTACAACATGCTATGAAACTTCCTTACCAGGAATTTGAAGATGCCCGAAGCGGTGAAACATTAAGCATATTACAAAAAGTAAGAATTGACACGGAGAAATTTGTATCTGCATTTATCAATATCCTTTTTCCTGTTATTATTGGGATCGTATTTGTTGCTATATATGCCACCACAATTCATTGGAGCCTTCCTATAATTTATTTCGGCGGTATTTTTTTGCTTACCATTATTTCAAATTTGCTGAGTAAGAAAGTAAAGATCATTCAAAAAAACATTGTTGGACAAACTACTGCACTTGCCGGAGCTACTACTGAATCATTGAGAAATATTGAACTGGTAAAAAGTCTTGGATTGACTCAACAGGAAGTAAGCCGGTTGAACAAGAATACATTTAAAATTCTCGGTCTTGAGCTAACCAAGGTAAAACGTATTCGCAGCATAAGTTTTGTACAGGGCACATTTGTAAATACGCTTCGTCAGGTAATTCTTTTTATGCTGATGTATCTTATTTATGGCGGCCGAATGGATGCGGGACAATTAGTAACCATGCAAATTTTTTCATTCTTTGTATTCGGGCCTTTACAGGAGATCGGTAATATTATCCTCTCCTATCGTGAGGCGCAGGCATCATTGGAAAATTTTGGCAACCTGATGAAAAAAGCACCAGAGCCACAACCTGCAAATCCAAAACATCTCGGTACCATAGAACATTTAGAATTTGATCATGTTGGTTTCAAACACCACACAGCATCACAACATGCCATTAATGATATTAGTTTTAAAGTAAAGACAGGAGAAACCATTGCTTTTGTCGGACCATCTGGTTCTGGCAAAACAACATTGATGAAGTTATTGGTTGGATTGTATCGTCCGCAACAAGGAAAAATTCTTTACAATGGCATTGACGAGAACAATATCAACTTTGATGATCTGCGTAACCAGATTGGATTTGTAACACAGGACACACAACTTTTTTCGGGTACGATAAGGGAAAACTTAATGTTTGTAAATCCGGCTGCGCCTGAAGAAGAATTATATGATGTACTTAATAAAGCATCTTGTCAAAATCTGTTATCAAGAGCTGAAAAAGGATTAGAAACAATGATTGGTGAGGGTGGATTAAAATTATCAGGCGGAGAAAAACAAAGATTATCCATTGCAAGAGCACTTTTGCGCAGACCAAGGTTATTGATCTTTGATGAAGCAACTTCATCACTTGATTCATTGACCGAGGAAGAAATAACAACAACGATAAGAGATGTGTCAACTACCGGCAACCAGGTCACTATTCTTATTGCTCACCGTCTATCGACCATCATGCATGCAGACAGAATTTATGTATTGGAAAAGGGCGATGTAGTGGAAACCGGTAGTCACGAAAATTTATTGGAAGAAAAAGGGTTGTATTATGCGATGTGGCGCCAGCAAATTGGTGAAAGAAAAAAATTAACAGCAGCATAATTGTTTAAAAAGGAAACAGATCACCATGTTTGGTTTTTTATTTGGAAAAAATAATATTAAAGAAGCGATAAAAAAAGGTGCTGTCATTATTGATGTAAGAACGCCGCATGAATATGACAATGGAAGAATTCCCCGTTCAATTAATATTCCGGTCGACAGGATCTCCGCAAGTATTGAGAGAATAAGATCAATGAAAAAACCGGTTATCGTTTGTTGCGAGTCAGGAATGCGCAGCAATACAGCAAAAAATATATTAAAGTCAGCAGGTCTGCCGGAAGTTTATAATGGAGGAAGCTGGGAGTCTGTTTTAAAAATGATCAACAAGCTTTAAAGATTCACTTTTACTTTTATTGTTGCGGTAGAAGTATTAGCTCCATGATCCTGGAATTCTACAAGAACACTAAAATCAGTTGGCACAGTTACTACTGCTTTATAAGCAAGCCTGAAATTGATAGCTTGTAAAAAATGACTCTCATAATAGTTATCTGCCACTACCAAATTGTTAGAATCATTTTTTATTTGCGCTTTTCCTTTATAGACTATTTTATCATCAGTCACTTTACCTTCTACAATTATTGAATCGCCGCTTACGTATACCTGGTTGGCCGTAGGTTTTGAAATAGTGATCGTTGGTAATACATCATCGTTTTGATCGATCGCATCAAGAGTTTCTTCTCCGGGACTTCCAACTTTTGAGCAAGATACCAGGATCACACTTGTTAAAACGAGCATTCCTATAAAATAAAAATATCTTTTCATTGTTATTTCTTCTCTTCTTTCCCTTTCCAAAGGTCTGTAAAGAAGTTTGACTTTTGCAATTCCTCAATATCACTCAGCTCTACTTCAATGGCCTTCGTGCTTTGTGCTATCTCGATCAGTGAAATAATTAAAGATGTCAATAAGCTAAGCAAACTCACAGCAAAAATATATTTTGCAGCTCCCTGCCACTCACTATAGATACTATACATTGTTACCACGCAACAAACAAAACTGAAAACCCCTAAACCCTGCATGTATCTTACCAGTATTAGTCTTCGTCTTAAACTTTGTATTTGGTATATTATACCGGAGCTCTTCTCCCCTCTTTTATACTCATCGTGCAAACGCCTTACAAGGTTGGCTAATGCCAGGAAACGGTTTGTATATGCCAGCAATAACAAGCTAATAGCGGGAAAAAGCAATGCCGGCGTATTGAAAGTAATTTCCATACTTAAAAGTATTACAGCTTTTCTTAACTATGATAAAAATATTTATTACCCGGGCTTAATTGCTACTATTAAACTTTCGTTGCGACGCTCCTTTCAGGGTTCTGTTCTCTTATCATCACTTTAGGAATCAACTTTAAAGATCAAGCCTTTTACAAGTTTTATTATAGACGCTAAAATAAAAATCCCACCAAGGACTGCAACGATCGATGATCCCGCTGGAAAATCATAATGAAAGGAAAAATCAAGGCCAAAGAAACTGGCAAGTACACTTATGATGATCGCAATAATAAAAACTATCGTATTATTCTTTGAGATCATAATAGCTGAGACGGCCGGAATGATCAGGAAAGAGAAAACAGGTATTACTCCATTAATTTTTACAGCAAATACAATGGCAAGACCAATTGAAATATAAAAAAGAAAATTCCAGATATTAAATATTCCTACACTAGTATCACCATTTTCAAATGCTCTTGTCAGTGAAAAGAATTTCTTGAAAAAAACCAGTTGCAGTAATGCTATTCCACCAAAAATTATTCCGAGCAGTTTTATCTGTTCCCAGCTTGTTGATAAAATATTTCCGAAAAGTACTTCCTGGATATCTGAATCACCGTGTGGTGTTTTTGAGATCAGGAGTACTGTTAATGCCGATGCAAATGCATATAAGATACCAATGATCGCTTCCTGTTTTAATCTTTTGTCACTGATACTAATGAATGACATCAACAGTGCACCAACTAAAGTAAATATCAGCGGAATGGAAGTAACACCAGTACCAATAAAAGCAGCAAACGCCACTCCCAATGATGATATTTGTCCAAGAGCAAGATCAACAAAAACAATTCCCCGTCCAACAACATGCACACCCATATAAGACAATAATACACCTGTGATAACGGCGGCAACAAATGCCTGTACCATGAATGGTAATTGAAACATATCGAACATAAGAGTTAGTTTAAATTTATTTAAGCACTGCTATTAAATGATCAATATTATAATCAAACAAACCAAAATAATCTTTTACTGAATCAAAAGCGCCAACAGACGTTGCCAGCGTTAATTCCTTTACTCCTGTTTGTTTTGCCACCACATCAGATGATGAAGTTGTAAAATAAGGTGATGAGATGATCACTTTAATTTTATTAGCTGGCACCTCTTTTATCACTTTCACTAACTGTGAAGGCGTTGGCGGAATACCGGGTTTAGGTTCCATAAAATCCACGATCTGTAAACCAAACCTTGTTTCGAAATAAACCCACTCATTGTGGTAAGCGATGATCTTTGAACCTTTGTATGCAGCCATCTTGCCTTGCCATTCTTTTAGTTTTAGGTCGATCTTATTATTAAAGGCCACCAGGTTTGCTTCATAAAAAGATTTATTAGATGGATCAACTCTTTCTAATCCATTCGCAATATTTCTTGCAATTGTTTTTCCATTTAAAGGATCAAGCCAATAATGAGGATTTCCATAAATATGAATATCTCCTTCTGACCTGTTCGCGGTAGTCGGGACCTGCAATAGATTTACTCCTTCGGAAGCATCAACATAACCGGCCGCACCTTTTTGAATTTTGGTATTGCGTGAACTGGAAAGTAATTGAGGAGACCAACCGGTTTCAAGATCAAGTCCGACAGTTACAAAAAGATTAGCCTTTGTTAAACTAATTATATAACTCGGCTTAGGATCTACAAAATGCGGGTTCTGATAACCTGTAGCTATAGAAGTAACAGAGACTTTATTTCCCCCAATAAATTCCGCGATACTTTTCATATCGGTAGTGGTTGTCACAATTTTGATCGTATCCGCAAAAGAAAAAAAGGAAATACAAAAAAGGAACAAACTAAGAATTGATATTTTTTTCATGATTATTTATATAAAATTTTAATACTGATGAGCACCATGTGCACCAATAACAAATATCCAGCGCAACCATGCCTGGTAAAATCTTTTATCTATGTTGTCATCAGTTGTTTTTGTTTCGAATTCAAGTTTTGAAAATTCGGTTGCATACCAACCGGCCGTTAATGAATAGGCATTCTCTTTAATGGTTTTATCAAACGGCTTTTGTGCATAGTCGTACCGACCTGTTAAGAACCATCGTTTTGCTAACTGGTATTGAATAAATGAATACATGCCAAATGAACTCATTGAATAGTTATCCGTAAGGCGTTGGTGATTAAAATAAAATTCACTTTGCCAGGTAAGAGAATGATAGGTATTCAGTTTTACCGGTTTCCATTTATAGGTAAGGTCAACCACACCCATATTGGAAACTCTTGCAGAATCATTAGGGCCAGAAATGGCGCTTAAGCCTAATTCAAGTGTATTATCATCATTAAGCGTAAAGAAATTCTTCAGATGCCCTACATATAACAAACGATTGCCTTCACTTCTTGCAAACGCTGGCGATTCCGAATACCCCGATGTTACCTGGAAAAGTATTTCCTGGTAAAATGCTTTTGTTGGTAAGAGCCAGCTTAATGATAGCCCCTCATCTTTTAATCCTTCTTCGCCAAAATAATTAACATAGGCGTTTGGCATATCAATAAAAGGAAGAGCATGAGGATGCACAGTATTCGCTCTTCCAACTGCACTTCTGAATCTTCCCGCTTTCAATTGCAACCTAGCAGGCAATGATAAAGTTGTCAAATAACCTTCTTCCACTTCTACTCCATATTTACCGGTTTCTGGATCTCGTCCAAATGAGAGAAAGAAATCAGCACGGGCATAAGGGTCTACCGTAGCCTGCAATGAAACTTCCGTTTCATTTAAATAAAGATCAAAGTTTTTCTGTCCTTTACTGATATATGATCCGCGAAAATCACCGATAACTCCTATGTCCGGATTAAATGAAAGACCTGATCGTGTTTGTTGCGTAACCGGCGGAGGAGTAGTTTTCATTTGCTCCTCGATCTGTTTTAATAACAATGAATCTTTTGATGTGCTGTCAGCCGTAACCTGCGACAGGCAAACATTATTGATTGCTATTAAAACAAGGAATAAAAAGACGGTTACAAAATATTTTGATAACCTTATATAGTTCATGATTGATAAAATGAAAAGCTCAAAAAGAGCAATGCGTCAAACGAAATATTTGATTTGATCTGGGCGGGTAAGAAAAATTCTTACAACATATTGGCGGGAGGCCCGCGATTCTCTAAAGCAGAAGGATGAGAAAATTTATGAAATGAAATTGATCTTGTGCTCAGATCCATTTGTTGAGTAATAGGACTGCAAAAAGCAGGATCCTTAAGATTATCAGCATCTTTAGTTAATTGGTAATTACATATACTGCAATCAGAAGCAGATTGCCCGAGATCAGCGTTATCATTTTTTTCAAAGCAATTGCCACTGCAGATATGATTTGAAAAAGAATTATTACTTGAATGTGTATGAAGAAGCTTGATGCTATGAATAAGCAACAGTATTACAAGCAATATTGCCGAAATACATTTGTGGATATATCTGTTCTTAAAAAGCACTTCCGCAAAAGTATGACTAAATAGTTTTTGCAACAATGTTGCCTTAGAAAAATTTGCAACTCCGATTGCAACAAAAAACCCGGTATTATTACCGGGTTCCTGTTATTTGATAAAATATTATCTCACTTTCAAAGCATAACCACAATATGATTCACTCTGCTGAGAGGTGTCACTCAAAGTTTTTGTCAATCCGGCAATCCGAAATAAGCCTTCACTTCTTTGTAATTATTCAAATCAACAGCAGGTTTTGATAGCCGGCCGGCTACTGATCCAGGTATTAAAATATACCGGTATTGAAAAGATTTTTGACCTGCATCTGTAAAGGTACTCGCATTAAAATTGGCATAGAGGTCTATTCGCTGCAACAAGAATTCAGGGTTTATGATGATCCCGAAAAAAAATGCATCAAATAATGGCAGTGGAGAGATGTCGGGATTGGCTTGTGTTCCCCAATTTATATATACTTTCATTTCACCTCTGTCGAGGATAGTCTGTGTGAGTTTAGTAGCTGTAATATGTCCAATCCACCAGAGGGTATCAATGACGGAGCCTATGTGAACTGTATCAGCTGTATAAGTAACATCTAACCATGGAGAATAGATAACATTAGCAGTTCCTGTATCGCCTTTAGGTCCTGTAGCGCCAGGAGAGCCAGCTGAGCCAGCAGGTCCGGCTGGACCAGCGGGACCTGCTGGACCGACATCGCCTTTTTGACATTGAGTAAATATGAATGTAATTAATACTAATGAAGCCAGGAGAGTTAAAGATGATTTTGCTTTCATAATTTTTCTTTTAAAATTTAATAGATATTGTTTTCCTTTTTATGTTATAAATAAATAGATATACAAGATATAAATATCGTTAACCGTGGCAGCATAGTTGTGCTGGAAATTATCTCACGGTATAAATTTAGTCTACATTGGGTTTTACACCAACGAAAAAGAAATGTAGAAATTTTACTGCGAATCCCGGAAGAAAAGAAATAATTCAGTCACTGGAAGAAAAACTTCCGGTCCCTATTAAATTTTCAAAATTGCTGAATAGCGTAAAGTAAGTTGAATGGAGCCCTTCGCTTCGCTCTGGGTAAACTGTGCAGCTTTAGCTTTATATAGTAATGTAGCTGGCTACCTAATTAATATTTTCGATTATGCCCGCTATGCCCTGCCCGCCACCGACACAAGCAGTCACCATTCCGTATTTTTTATTCAGTCTTTTCATGTCATGCAGGTTCTGAATAGTGAGTTTGCAGCCGGTACAACCAAGCGGATGACCAAGTGCAATTGCACCGCCATTGATGTTTACTTTAGATGCATCAAGCCCCGCTTCTCGGATCACAGCAATTGATTGCGATGCAAAAGCTTCGTTCAATTCTATCAGGTCAATTTGTGAAAGATTCATTCCTGTTTGCTTCAACACTTTGGGGATTGCAGCTACTGGTCCGATTCCCATAATACGTGGATGAACACCTGCTACTGCAGAACCAACCAATCTTCCTATGGGTTTTAAACCAAGTTCATTCATCATCTTCTCTCCCATCACAATTACAAATGCGGCGCCATCGCTTGTTTGTGATGAATTGCCGGCAGTCACACAACCATTCGCAGCAAAAGCAGGTTTTAATTTCGCCAATGCTTCAATTGAAGTATCTGCACGTGGACCTTCATCTGTATCTACCGTATAATTTCTTTTTTGTTTTTTACCCTTTTCATCCAGGTAAACTTCATCAACAGCTATTGGAAGGATCCCATTCTTAAAATATCCACTCTTAATTGCATTGATCGCCTTCTGATGCGAGTTATAAGAAAACTCATCCTGTGCGTCGCGACTTACATTAAATTCTTTTGCTACTGCTTCAGCAGTCAACCCCATGCTTAAATAATAGTCCGGTTCGTCTTTAGCAATTGAGTAGGCAGGGACAGTTTTCCAACCAGCTGTCGGTACCAGGCTCATGCTTTCTGTACCACCCGCAATGATACAATCTGCCATTCCCATTCTTATTTTCGCCGTAGCGATCGCAATTGTTTCCAATCCCGATGCGCAATAACGATTCACAGTCACTCCCGGCACATCAATACCCAATGCTCTTGCAGAAATGATGCGACCGAATTGTAAACCCTGTTCAGCTTCAGGTACCGCATTACCTACAATTACGTCATCGACTCTTTTAGCTTCCAATTGCGGCACACTTGCCATCAATCCTTTTATCACATCCACTGCGAGGTCATCAGGACGGTAAAAACGAAATCCCCCGCGTTTTGCTTTGCCAACTGCGGTTCTGTATCCGGCTACTATATATGCTTCTTGCATAAAGAATGATTTAATTTTTTATAATACCTGCTCTTGTAATTCTATTACACTTCTGTTGTGTCACTCACTTGTGCAACAACAATTCTACTCAGCAATTGTTGACCAAATTTACGAAAAGTTGTTTATGCAACCTTATATGTCAAAGTTAAAGTATTTGCTATTCCCCTAAAAATTCGGTTCATATCTTCGCATCGATTGTATGTATAAGATTCTGCGTTCCATATTGTTTCTTTTCCCGACAGAATGGGTTCATTATTTTTCAATGAATTGTCTGAAGGTGTTCTGTAGCGTTGGCTTTTTGAGGAAAATGCTTGCTGCTATCTACTCGCCGACCGCAAACGAAAATCTTAAATCTGAAATCTTAAATCTAAAATTCGAAAACCCCTTGGGTCTCGGTGCCGGCTTTGACAAGAACGCCAGGTATCTGAGAGAACTGGAGGCACTAGGTTTTGGATTCGTTGAAATAGGAACAGTAACCCCACTACCACAGGCAGGCAATGAGAAACCAAGACTTTTTCGATTACCAAAAGATAAAGCACTTATTAATCGAATGGGATTTAATAATGATGGCGTGAAAGTGATCGCAGAAAGACTTCGTCAATGGCAGTCAGCAGTCCATAGTCAACAGTCCACAGTCAACAACCCACGTCTCATTGTCGGTGGTAACATTGGTAAGAACAAGATCACTCCTAATGAAGATGCCTGGAAGGATTATGAGATCTGTTTTAAAGAACTGCATCACTATGTTGATTATTTCGTCGTGAATGTAAGTTCTCCAAATACACCCGGTTTAAGGGAACTCCAGGAAAAAGAATCATTGAGAAAAATTCTCCGGCATTTGCAAATGATCAATAATGGTAAAGCGGTTGCCAAACCGATCTTATTAAAAATAGCACCGGATCTTACACAAGAACAATTAGATGATGTAACTGATCTTGCATTGGAAATAAAATTAGATGGCCTTGTTGCGACAAATACAACCATAGATCGTGAAGGACTGGAACATGATCTAAGGATCGGCACTCTTGAAACAGGAGGATTAAGCGGGAAACCTTTGCAAAAAAGATCAACCGAGGTTGTAAAATATATTTATGAAAAAACAAAAGGCGAGATCCCGATCATTGCAAGTGGTGGAGTTTTTACCGGCGCAGATGCAAAAGAAAAATTTGATGCCGGAGCAGTATTGGTACAGGTTTGGACCGGTTTTATATATGAAGGACCGGGCATTGTAAAGAATATTTGTAAACATCTCATTAAAAATTAATGATTATTAATTAAGAATTAATAATTGAAAACATGGAACATTTATTTACCAGTGAAAGTATAATCAGTTTTTTAATCCTTGCAATTCTTGAAGTTGTTTTGGGAATTGATAATGTGATCTTCGTTAGCATCATCATGAACAGGCTCAATGACAAGAGCCAGCAACAAAGAGCAAGACGTTTATGGATGATCACAGGAATAATTTCAAGAAGTTTATTGCTGATGGCGTTAGGCTGGTTATTATCACAACGTGGGAAGTTTATTATTCCTGAAAGTTGGTTTGGAAAAGGTTTTGATCTTGCCAGTATAGTCATGTTGGCTGGTGGTTTGTTTCTCATTTATAAATCTGTGAAAGAAATTCATGGTAAGCTTGAAGGCGAAGACCCAAATGTTGAATCGCAAAAACAAAAAGGGATCTCACTTGCCCAAGCTATTACACAGATAATGATCATTGATGCAGTATTCTCCTTTGATAGTGTAATAACAGCCGGCGGAACAGCCAAGCATGTTGAGATCATGATCGCAGCAGTAGTGGTTGCCATGATCGTAATGTTTTTATTCAGCCCGGCTATTTCATCTTTTGTGCATAAGCATCCAACTATAAAAATGCTTGCTCTTTCATTTTTGGTGATGATCGGCTTAAGTCTTGTTATCGAAGGATGGGATCATGAACAAGCAGAAAAACTTCATTTAAAAAATTATATTTATTTCGGTATGGCTTTTTCATTTGGTGTAGAAATGCTGAATATGACCATGCGAAGCCGTGCTGCTAAACAAAGGGCTCGTTTAGTTGAATTGAATGAGCCTTTTTTAAGAAAAGAAGAAGATAACTTTTCAGATATGGCAAAGTAAAGTAGCTGCAACTATGCCCGCAGTTTCTGTTCGCAATCTTGTTTCACCAAGGGTGACGTCAAAACATTGCATTGCACCTGCATATTCAATTTCATCAGGTGTAAAATCTCCTTCTGGTCCAATGTAAATAGTATAACTGTCACCTGGATATTTATGTAATAGATGCGGAATCGGATGTTTTTCCCCTTCACCACAATAAGCGACCATGTTTAAAAAGGCACCGGCATTCTTTAAAGCCCAATCTAATGTTTGAGGTTCGTGAAGTTCCGGCAACCATGTTTGTTGAGATTGCAGCATCGCACTGATACAAATTCCCTTCATTCTATCGTAACGAAACTTTTGTTTTTCAGTTCGTTCACAGATCAGGGGAACGATTTCACTAACTCCTATCTCAGTTGCTTTTTCCAAAAACCATTCGAAACGATTGGTGTTCTTCAATAAAGAGATTGCTATAGTAACCTTACGTGAATTCTGAGTCGTGTATTGTGAGTCGATCATCTTTACAGAACAATGTTTTTTATGAGCATCAGTAACTTCAGCGGTAATTAAGTTTCCTTTGCCATCTGCTAGATTCAACTTCTCTCCTTCCTTCATTCTTAACACTTGCACTACATGTCGTGATGTGTCTTCATCCAATACAATTTCTTTTTGTGATGAATTATACCCAGCGATATAAAAAAAAGGGAGTGTCATTGGTTAAAATAAAAAGTCCGGAGAACTTCCGGACAAATCTAAAATCTTAAATCTGCAATCAAAAATCAGAATGGCGTTTCCTCATCTTCATTATACGGAAGGTCATTCATTTTGCTACCTGCCTGTATAAATAACTTAGCATCTCCACTTCCAGCCCCGTCATCAGGTACCGGCTTCCAGCTTCCTGTTGGCAAACCAAGTCCGCCCATTCCACTTCCATCATCTTCTACAAATTTTTGTATATGTAAAAGTGCTTTTAGTTTTATAGTATCCAATGAGCCATTTCTATGCTTTGCAATTCTTATGTGAGTTTCCCCTTTATTGCTCTCTCCCATTTCATTTGCGGTGATATCGTAGTATTCGGGACGATAAAGAAACATAACCATATCAGCATCTTGTTCTATAGCTCCAGATTCACGGAGGTCACTCAGTTGCGGGATCTTTGCTCCTTCTTTTCTTTTCTCTACTTCACGACTTAACTGTGAAAGGGCAACGATCGGAATATTTAATTCCTTCGCCAATGCTTTCAGGTTTCTTGAAATATTGCTGATCTCCTGCTCACGATTAGAATTCTTGTTATCACTTGTTCCACTCATCAATTGCAGGTAATCGATCAGCACTAATCCAATATTGTGTTTATTTTTTAATCGACGGCATTTTGCTCTTAATTCAAAAATGTTTAATGCCGGTGTATCATCAATAAAAATTGGCGCTTTTGCCAAACGCTGAATTCCCCGTGCATATAATTGCTTCATTTCATGCTCTTCCAGTTTACCACGGGCTATTTTTTCTAGCCATATTTCACTTTCAGCGGAAAGGATACGTTGCACCAACTGTCCGGCACTCATTTCTAAAGAAAAGAAAGCGATCGGTGTTGGTTTGCTTGCATGTAATGCTGCATTTCTTGCCAGGTTCAATGCAAATGCTGTTTTACCAACAGAAGGTCTTGCAGCAAGAATGATGAGGTCAGTATTCTGCCAGCCATAAGTAATTCTGTCAAGAGAGGCATACCCACTCGGCACACCAGACACATCCTCATTTTTATGGCGGAGATCTTCAATACGCTGAATGGTTTTTACCAAAACAGAATCAATGGTATCAAAATTTTTGCGAAGGTGATTGCTGGTGATTTCAAACAATTTGCTTTCAGCATCATCCAGCAGATCGAAAACATCTGTTGAATCTTCGTAAGCATCACCAATAATTTCTCCGCTTACTCGTATCAGTTCTCTTTGAATAAATTTTTGGAGGATAATTCTTGCATGTGTTTCAATATGCGCAGAGGAAACAACTGCATTCGTAAGTTTAGTAACATAATAAGGACCACCTACCATGTCCAATTCTTCACGGGTTTTCAATTCTTCCACAACTGTAAGAATATCGATAGGCTTGTTCTTTTGTGCCAGCCCTTGCATAGCACGATAGATGCGCTGATGTGCATCTACATAAAAACATTCAGGCTTTAAAATTTCAATTACAACATCAAATGCATTTTTTTCAAGCATTATCGCACCGAGAACTGCTTCTTCAAGATCTTTTGCTTGTGGTGGTATTTTACCATAAACCAAACTGCTTAGGTCGGATGTTGTCTTTCTTCTTTGTTTGCGATCCTTGTTGAGATTAGTAAGTTCCATCGTTGAATTAGGGCGATAAAAATTTAAACCATTGATTTCACACCAATGACTTTTGGGTTAGTTTTTCCAGCCTTATTTCACTGAATTAGTTGGTTTGGTTCGAAACGTTATCCCTCAGTCAGACGGCGAATATAAAAGCCAAATGCAGACAAAAAAAACTTTTCTTTCCTAACGAAAACTTCACAAGCTTTTCCACATCCGTTTTATAAACACCATCTGTAATTTAGAAAAAATATTTTGTCATTTACATAAAAATTATACCCAATCGTGTAAAAATTTCTTGTGACTTCAATCAATTATCTTTGTCCGCACCAGAAAAGAAATTGAATACATGACTATCTCTTATAAATGGCTAAGCGAATATTTACCTGTCACTGTCGAACCCGAAAGATTGGCTCGCATTCTCACTTCTATCGGATTGGAAGTAGAAAGTTTTGAAAAATTTGAAGAAGTAAAAGGTGGATTAAAAGGCCTTGTAATTGGCGAAGTTCTTTCTACCGAAAAACATCCGAATGCAGATAAACTTACACTTACAAAAGTTAGTGTAGGAAATGGCGAGCCTTTGCAAATTGTTTGCGGGGCGCCAAATGTTGAGGCTGGTCAAAAAGTTATTGTCGCAAAAGTGGGAACAACAATTTACCCGCTAAATAATGAACCACTCACAATGAAAGTGGCAAAGATCAGAAATGTAGAAAGCTACGGTATGATCTGTGCCGAAGATGAAGTTGGTTTAGGTACATCACATGCGGGTATTATGGTTTTGAAAGAAGATGCAAAAGTAGGTTTGGATGCAGCAGAATATTTTCAACCGTACGAGGATTGGATCTATGAATTAGGAATTACGCCAAACCGCATGGATGCGATGAGTCATTGGGGAGTTGCTAAAGATGTTTGTGCTTATCTTAATCATCATGATAAAAAAGATCTGAAGCCTAAATTGCCAACCAGCAATGGTTTTAAGACCGAAAATAAATCTTTGCCTATTTCGGTTTCGGTTGAAAATGAAAAAGCATGTCAGCGCTACAGCGGCGTAAGCATTGCCGGTGTTACCATAAAAGAATCTCCGGTTTGGCTGCAAAAGAAATTAAAGTCTATTGGACTCAGACCAATTAATAATATTGTTGACATTACCAATTTCATTCAGCATGAAACAGGTCAACCGCTTCATGCATTTGATGCGGATGAAATAAAAGGTAAAAAGATAGTGGTGAAAAACTTACCTGAAGGAACAAAGTTTATTACCCTGGATGAAAAAGAAAGAAAACTGAGCAAAGAAGACCTGATGATCTGTGATGCAGAAGAAGGAATTTGCATTGCCGGCGTATTTGGAGGCCTGCATTCAGGCGTTACTGAGAAAACAAAGAACATTTTTTTGGAAAGTGCATGGTTCAATCCAATCGATATTCGCAAAACAAGTTTTCGTCATGGCCTGAGAACTGATGCTGCAACACGTTTTGAAAAAAACATTGATATATCAAATACGGTTACGGTGTTGAAACGTGCTGCACTTATGATAAAAGAGCTGGGTGGCGGTCTGATAGCTTCTGATATTGTTGATGTTTATCCTGATCCACCAAACAAAACACAGGTTTCCGTAAAATATCATTACCTGAAAAAACTGAGTGGTAAAAACTATCATCCTGATACTGTAAAAAATATTTTAAATAATCTTGGTTTCGAAATATTAAAAGACGGAATTGATGAAATACGTGTGGCCGTTCCTTTCAGCAAACCCGATATCTCTTTGCCGGCTGACATTGTAGAAGAGATCTTACGAATTGATGGGCTGGATAATATTGAGATCCCCACTGCTATTACTATTACTCCTTCGGTTGAAGAAAATTATATGCGCCATACCTTAAAAGAAAAGGTGGCGAATTATTTTGTTGGACTTGGGTTTCATGAAATGATGACCAACTCCATAACCAACGCAGCTTATTTTACCGAAGAAGAAAGACAGCCAATGGTGAAAATGATGAATAGCCTTAGCGCCGAGTTGAATGTTCTTCGTCCATCATTATTAGAGACAAGCCTGGAGGTTGTTGCCCGCAATTTGAATCATAAGAACAGCAACCTGAAACTTTTTGAATTTGGTAAAGGATATTTTACCAGCGGACCCGGCAAATATCATGAGATGGAACAGGTGTGTATGGTAATAAGCGGCAACACAACTGATCAAAGCTGGAAAGGAAAATCCGAGTCTTCAGATTTCTTTTATACAAAAGGTGTTGTTTCATCGGTTTTGCAATTGCTTGGAATAAAGCCAGACTCAATTGAAACGCTTCCGGTTCCCAAACTGCATGATCATATTATTTATAAAGCAAATGATGAGTTGGTGGCAGGTGCAGGCGAAGTAAATCCAAATGTATTGTCTCAATTCGGCATTAAACAGCCTGTGTTTTTTGCCGCACTTAATTGGGACGCTGTTCTGAAATTAACTTCAAAGCAAACGCTTTCAATTAAAGAGTTGCCGCGGTTTCCATCCGTAATGAGAGACATCTCCATGGTAGTGCCAAAAGCACTTGCTTATGAAGAGGTGGAGAAGTCGGTGAATAAATTAAAGCTGGACAAATTGCAGGAGGTTAAACTCTTTGATATATTCGAAAGTGAAAAGCTGGGCGCTGATAAAAAATCGATCGCAGTAAGCTTTACTTTTCTTGACCAGGAAAAAACACTTACGGATAAAGAGATCGATGGGTGGATGAGTAAAATAATGGCGACACTTGAAAAAGAATTAAATGCTGAAATCAGGAAATAATTTTTATGGCTGACTTCGAAAATCAATTAAAGCGAATACAGGATAAGCTACAGCAGGTTTTGAAAGAACATGCTGCCTTGCAAAAGGAAAACCTGCGCCTGAAAGAGGAATTAGATAAAAACAGGACTCAATCTTTTTCTCATCAACAAAACATTGAAGACCTGAAGCAACAAGTGGATGTATTAAAGATCACTTCAGGCGATTGGGATCCGAATGACAAGAAGGAATTTGAAAAACGCATTAATTCTTATATTAAAGAGATTGACCGTTGTATTGCTTTATTAAGTGAATGATGAAAAATCAGAAAGAGCTCATTCACCATTGACCATTCACAACTCACGAATATGTCTGAACAATTAATACCTGCCACAATTACAATAGCTGATCGCAGCTACCGTATTAAACTAGATGCGAAAGATGAAGAAGTGGTACGGAAAACTGTAAAAACGATCAATGACAAGATCATTGAATTTAAAACCATGTTTGCTGGTAAAGACATGCAGGATTATGTGGCAATGGCGCTGGTATGGTATGCCACCGAACAAAATAGCAGTTCAGCTACTGATGTTGAGAAAGATAATCTTACTGATAAACTGAATTTATTGGAACGAATGCTTGATGGACAACTACAGTCCTGATCGCCCTTGATCCAAAATCTCACGTCTCCGGATTTTTACTCCTTATAATTGATTTCATTGGTTCACGCCGTTTTGTATCTTCGCTGATTACCTGACCATTATCATTTAAGAACCAGCCAGGTATATTTTTAAAAACAAGCATTGTGAAAACAATCAAACTAAACATTCATGGATCAAAATATATTGTTTGCCATTATTGGAGTTGCAGGGATAATTCTCGGCATTATAGCGGGTAAGCTCATTTTCTCCAAAGACACGAAAAAACAGGTAGCAGAAGCCGAAATACTTGCTCAAAGTATTCTTAAAGAAGCCGAACTCAGGGGTGAAACTTTCAAAAAGGAAAAAGAACTGGAGGCGAAGGAACGCTTTGTCCAGATGAGATCAAATCATGAAAAAGAGGTTTTTGAAAAGAATAAGAAGATAAATGATGCGGAGAACCGAATTCGTCAAAAAGAGCAATCCATCAATCAGAAAGAAGGGAGTCTTGATAAGCATTTAAAAGAAAATGAAACTATCAAGGAAAACCTCAATCGGCAAATTGAACTTGTAAATATCAAGCGTACAGAACTTGAAAAACACCAGGAGGAACATATCCGTCGTTTGGAAAAAATTGCTGGTCTTACCGCCGAAGAAGCCAAAACACAACTGGTGGAAAGCCTGAAACACGAAGCACAATCAAGGGCCTTGGTGATTCAACAGGAAATAATTGAAGATGCGAAGCAAAAGGCAAATAAAGAAGCAAGAAAGATCATCATTCAAACAATACAACGTACCGCAGCAGAGCAAGCCATTGAAAATTCGATAACAGTTTTCAATTTGGAAAGTGATGAAATAAAAGGTCAGATCATTGGTCGTGAAGGAAGGAATATCCGTGCAATCGAAGCTGCCACTGGTGTTGATCTTATTGTTGACGATACTCCTGAAGCAATCGTTCTTTCTTCATTTGATCCACTTCGCCGTGAAATAGCTCGTTTGAGTTTGCAAAGATTAGTTGCAGATGGTCGTATTCACCCGGCAAGAATTGAAGAAGTGGTGGAGAAAACAAAGAAACAAATTGAAGAACAGGTAATGGATATCGGTGAAAGAACGGTTATTGAACTCGGTATTCATGGTTTACATAAAGAATTAGTGAGAATGGTTGGGCGTATGCGCTTCCGTTCTTCATATGGTCAAAATTTGCTGATGCATAGCCGTGAAGTAGCAAATCTTTGTGGCATCATGGCAGCAGAGCTCGGTATGAATTCTAAGCTTGCAAAACGAGCCGGTTTGCTTCATGATATTGGAAAAGTTCCTGACGAAGAAACTGAATTGAGCCACGCATTACTCGGCGCAAAGCTTGCCGAAAAATATGGTGAAAATCCTGCAATTGTAAATGCTATCGGCGCCCATCACGATGAAATGGAAATGCAGTATGTGATCTCTCCAATTGTGCAGGCATGTGATGCTATTAGTGGTGCAAGGCCTGGTGCCCGCCGGGAGATTATGCAACAATATTTGCAGCGTATCAAGGACCTTGAAAACCTGGCGATGACTTATAATGGAGTGGAAAAAGCTTATGCGATCCAGGCAGGACGTGAGTTAAGGGTAATTGTTGAAGCGGATAAGGTCTCCGACCAGGATTCAGAAAAGCTTTCTTTTGAGCTTGCTCAAAAAATTCAGAACGAAATGACATTCCCGGGCCAGATAAAAGTGACGGTAATAAGAGAGAAAAGAGCAGTGAACGTGGCGAGATAGTTGAGTTTAAGTATTTTGGGTACCAGCTTTTAGCCTTGATTGAGCTTTGTTGCGACGCTCCATTCATCTTTCTTTTCGCTATTAAGCAATACGTATTTGCCAAAGAAATATCTGGGTAAAAAAAGACTAATTACTAATTTCTAATTCCCTTCATTCCCCCTATCTTTGCGACCCGCAAAACTGAAGATTATGAACTCAAACGCTATAAACTTTGTACACGAGCAATTGACTGGTAAAAAAGAATTCCCGGCTTTTAAAGCAGGTGATAATATTACAGTTAATTATAAAATTGTTGAAGGAAATAAAGAAAGGATCCAGAGCTTTAAAGGCGATGTAATTAAACGCCAGGGCAACGGAGCAACATCAAGTTTTACTGTACGTAAAATATCTGATGGTGTTGGTGTAGAAAGACTTTTTCCTCTTTATTCTCCTAATATCGATTCAATAGAAGTAAATAAAAGTGGCCGTGTTCGCAGGGCTAAACTTTATTATTTACGCGGTAGAAGTGGTAAAAGTGCAAGAATCCGTGAAAAACGCCAGGCTGTTGAAGGAGCAAAATCATAAAGATCACTTTATAATAATTAATTGGCGACCATACATATGGTCGCTTTTTTTTGCATTTACATCAGCTTAACAAATTAATTGAAACTGAGTTTTATTTTATATTACCTTTACCGCTCTAAAACTTTCAAAATGCCTAAGTTTGGTTGGATGGAAATTCTGTTGATCGCTTTTGTTGTATTACTGTTATTTGGTGGCAAAAAAATACCGGAATTGATGCGTGGATTAGGAAGAGGTGTTCGTGAATTTAAAGAAGGAAAAGATAATGTAAGAAAAGATGTGGAAGAAGGTGCATCCGAAAAAAGGAAATAAGGTCTTTTATAGATTAATTAATCCTGGTGCAACTGTACCTGCTTACATCAGTGAAAGTGGTCTCAATGTATGTTACTTCTAATATTTAAAAATTTATAAAATGGGAAATCTTGGTGCAACTGAAATCATTTTGATCGCTTTTGTAGTGTTACTTTTATTTGGTGGCAAAAAAATCCCTGAACTGATGCGTGGCCTTGGAAAAGGTGTTCGTGAATTTAAAGATGCAAAAGATAATGTAAGGAGAGAATTAGAAGAAAGTATTACCG
>JBIOVR010000080.1:0-2318 GCA_044867875.1 Chitinophagaceae bacterium | reverse complement strand
AATCTGCATTTAGATTATTGTCCTGAGCATCTATTCGGTAAACAATATCCTGGTTTTGGTAGTTAATACCATATTTTACATCTGCTTCAAAGTATTTCAGAAATTTATAGTTCGCACTTATATTCTGAATCAAATCAATTTTTTCATCATCAGGATGACCATACCGGTTTTGATAATTGGGGTTATAACCATTTACACCCACTGCATCTCCAAAGTAAGCACCATAATTACCATCCGGACCTATATAGTCATAATTTGCAAATGGCCTTGAATTGTTCAATGCATAAAGAACCGTACGTCCGGTCTCATCCAATAATGTATTTTTTGTGTACACCAATTGAGTGAGTGATCTGATCTTTAAATTCTTTATTGGCTCTATCCCAATGTTGGCTATAAAATTGCTCCTGGCATATTTTCCATTGCCTTTAAAAACACTTTCCTGGCGGCTATCTGACCCCGTAATATTAAAATCAAGCCTGTCCCTTGAGCCATTTATCGAGATAGAATTATTATAAGTATAAGCATTCTGGTAAAACATTTTATCATGATCATAATACTGCAAGTTCTTATTATACTCTTTTATATTATTATTAGTAGGGTCCAAACTGTTCCAAACCACATTTTCTTTGTAATGACTGAGATTGGGATCAAAAACCAAGGGGACACCAGAACCATTGACTACATTATTATTAGCATCAGTTTCTAAACTATGCTTAAATGCTTTATGGAGATCTCCTACATTCAGTAATGAATTTTGTGCAATGCTGGAAGAAATATCAATATTCAATTTCCCATTTCTTCCTTTTTTACTGAATAACTGAATAACACCATTAGCACCCTGGGCGCCGTACATTGTAGCCGCAGCGGCTCCCTGTATCACTTCAATTCTTTCAATAGAATTAACATCCAATGAATTGAAATCAGTAGCTTTTACTTCAATACCATCCAACAAGATCATTGGCAAAGTCCCACTTCTTAAAGTGTTGATGCCTCTTAGAAGAATGTTCGTCGGCTGTCCTGGATTACCATTTACAGAGCTGATCTGTGCTCCTGCAATTTTTCCTACAAGAGCCTGATCAATAGAAGCGGTAGGAGCAGCTGGCAATTTGTCGGCCGAAATACTTTCTACAGCTATAGCAAGTTTCCGTTTTGAGGTAGCTGCACCTGTACCGGTAACAACTACTTCGCTCAGGCCTTTAATATCAGCCGTCATTGACACGGAAACATTGGGAGTAGCGGCTACTTCCTGTGTTTCAAAACCAATTGCACTGATAATTAAAGTGGCGTTGCTTTTTACTTTGATAGTAAAGGCGCCTGCAGAACTTGCGGTAACACCATTTTTTGTGCCCTTTTCTTTTACAGAAGCATTTGGTATCGGTAAACCAGTTGCATCGGTTACCTTACCAGTGACCTCTGTCGTCTGTGCCCATGCTGTATTAGTAATACAGAACATAAGGATCAGACTGAGTCCGATTAGTTTTCTCATGATTTGTAGTTTTGTGAAGTGATGTGATGTAGTACCCTAAATATAAGACTTTCTCTAACTTATTATAACAAAAAAACCGTGCATCATGCTGCACGGCCTTTAAAAAATAAATCTTGCCTCTAATCAATTCTTTAGTTCCGGTCCCTGCTACCCAGGTACACCATTATATATTGTACAAGTGTAACAACTGCTGCCAGTGCCGCTACCACATAGGTCGTCGCAGCCCATTTTAATGCATCTTTTGCTTTGGGATATTCTGTCGAATTTGTTACGTTAGTCGTTTCCAACCAGGCAAGTGCTCTTTTGCTGGCATCAAACTCAACAGGTAAAGTGATCAGTGTGAATAAAACAGTTATCGCCATCATGGCAATACCCACCAATAACAAGGTTGTGTTACCAGAGGCTGCCATAATTACCCCAATTAATAATACAATATTTACAAGATTTGAAGTCAACTGAACAACCGGTACAAGACGACTCCTCATCGTGAGCCAACTATAGGAATTGGCATGCTGCACAGCATGTCCACATTCATGAGCTGCAACGGCAGCGGATGAAATACTGGTTCCTTCATAAACCTCAGGACTCAGGTTTACAGTTTTATTTGCTGGATTATAATGGTCGGATAAAAAACCCTGTGAAGCGGTGACCTGCACGTCAAAAATCCCGTTTTCCCTCAACATTTTTTCAGCTACTTGCTTTCCGCTCATTCCGTTGGCAAGGGGTATTTTGCTATACTTTGAAAACTTGCCCTTAAGTATCATTGAAACTATCAAACTGATACCTATAAATAAGAAAGAGACAAGCATAATTCCTGGTGTCATATTAATTT
>JBIOVR010000079.1:0-11734 GCA_044867875.1 Chitinophagaceae bacterium | reverse complement strand
TGAAGGGCTCAAGCCATTTAGAAAAAATTGGACCTGCATCTTTATTTCCCTGTAAATAAATACCACGGATCTTGCCGGTTCCATTATCTAAATTATAATAAGCAGAAACTTTTGCATTGTTCTTTGTCGCTGATGTTGCAGCAGTATCAGCAAAATGATTTTTTACATAGTTCCGGCTGCCAAACAACCCTTGCTCCTCGCCGCTCCATAATGCGATACGGATAGTACGGCGTGGCTGAAAACCACTTGCTTTTAAAATTCTAATAGCTTCCATCATTACTGAGCAACCCGCAGCATTATCTGTTGCGCCGGTAGCAGCATGCCAGCTATCCAGATGTCCGCCAAGCATTACCAGTTCTTCTTTTAATGAAGGATCAGTGCCTGGAATTTCAGCAACAACATTATACCCTTTGAAATCATCAGTATAAAATTTTGTTTTCACTTCTACATCCAGTGTTACCGGCACGCCTGATTCGATGAGGCGTTGAATCTTCAAATAATCATCAGAAGAGAGTACCACACTTGCAGGAGCAGTTGCTGCATCTTTTGCATATTGTCCACCACTACTCACGAAAATTGTTCCATCGCTTCCGTTTGCAGTCATCGATAAAACCAATGCTGGTTTTTCTTTATTGATCATCTCGTTCATTCTTCTTTGCAGCATGAATTGACTCGCATTATTATTTCCCTGGTTGCGACCACCACCGCCTTGCTGTGGTTGACGCAGTTCGGCACTAGCCATTTTTTCCAATGAAGTATCAGCAAAACGATTCCCATCAGCCGTAAAAGAAGGAGTAAGTTTTGCAGACGACCATGTCATTACAATTTTTCCTTTTAATGTTCCTGCGTATTTCAGAAGTTCAACAGAGTCTTTTGCCTTTATTAAAACCACTTCTCCTTTCATTCCTTTTTTCCCGGGTGTGCTCCCTGTCCATGCACGAGGCATTGCAATAAGTGGCATATAATAAGGAGCGGTCATTGCTACATAGCATTTAGTTTGCTCCCAACCTTTACCAAACTCTCCCCAGGGCTCAAGATTAGCATTTGATAAACCCCATTCAGTTAATTTATTTTTTGCCCATGTGGCTGCACGCATATAACCCGGTGATGCAGTAAGTCTCGGACCGCTTATATCAGTCAGGTACATTGCGATCTCCATTACTTTAGAATTTTTAAGACCTTCTTTGCGGATCTTGTTCATCATATCCATATCCACTTTTTCATCCTGCGCATTTATGAATTGCAGGCTTAAAACAAAAGACAGGATAACTAAAAATGATTTTCTCATGTGATGTATTTTTTAAGGGGCGAAAGTTAGGTGATTTTGATGTCTTACTAACAGTGAAATAGATGGGCGGAGAAATATTGATCTACTTCATCATCATGCGAACATAAATAGTGTATTCCCCTCCGCGTTGCCACGTGGATTCTTCAGATTCCTTATAAAAATTAAACCCCTCTTCATTTCCCATAAAAAAGAATGAAGGAGCAGTTGATTGAGAACAACCACAATGTAAAAGTTCAAAACCTACATACATTCTCTTTGTAGGAATATTGACTGACTCCCAATTCAGATCAAATTCAACAAGACCATATTTTATTGTTGCAGGCAATATGACTTCTTTTGTTAATATCTCATTTTCTGGCAAACTTGAACTGGATATAGCAGCATCACGCAAATGCAACTTAAGCCAGCAGGTATCATAGTTATGATTGATCTTAACCTGCACCTTCCCAACCTGTATCTTATTTTTAGGGAGATCAAAAATGTACCCTATCTCACCACCTTCATTCTTTACTTTCCATTCCCTGTAATAACCAAACTTCCTGTAATCACCTTTTAAGGACGAAAATACTTTTACCTGTTCAAGCATACCATCCTTTTGAGTAAGCGTTATCCTGTTATTTCTCACCAGGTCTTTTATAGCAACCTTTTTGGGTGAATACCCTGTAGCAGTCACTAATATTGAATCGTTAAGTCTTGATTGTTTACGAATGACCAAAGAAAAATTTCCAGATGAATCGGTCATAATTCCTCCTCCCTTTTCTGAAGTTACTGATGCATAAGAAACAGGTGAGCCGGTTTCGTCATCCTCAACAAGGCCGGTGATCTTTTGCTGTGCGGAAACAGCAAATGAAATAAATAAAAATGCAATAATCAGAGTGTAGCGTATCATCATTATAACAGATCTGCAGTTCAAAATTTGAAATCGCAAAATTAACGCATTTATAAAAACGAAGATTGATAAATGCAAATAAACTATTGACTATGGATGCAACACCGCTTTAATACAATTATCCATTTTTTTGTCAAATACATCATATGCCTTTGCCCCGTCAGTCAAACTAAAATGATGTGTGATGATCTTTTCTGCAGGATATCGTTGAATTACTTGTTCTCTCAACAATCTTTCAGCATAATAATGTGCAGGGCAGCGACCAATCTTATACACCAAATTTTTATCATAAGCCTCACCTGGGGAGAAAGAAAAATTTTGGGCCGTATGAACACCAACTGATGAAATAGTCCCTCCCGGTCTTAATAGATTTATCGCAAGGCGAAGTGCATCGGAACTACCTACCACTTCCATTACCGCATCTGCCCCGCGTCCATTAGTAGCGTTCCCGATCGTTGATCTCGCATCAGTGGTCAATGGATTTACGGGAATGGCTCCAAATTCTTTCGCCATTTGCAATCGCTCATTTGAATGATCAAAAGCAAATAAGTTTTCTGCGCCCAGATCTTTCGCGGCAAGGATCGTCATTAAGCCAACCGGCCCGCAACCAATGATCACATAAGTTCCTTTATTATTTATCCCGGCATTTTCTGCGCAGAAATAACCGGTGGAAAAAATATCTCCGAGCAGCAAACCCTTTTCCTCGCTTAAGTCATTGCTTAATGAAACAAGTGTAGTGTCGGCCATTGGCACACGGATATACTGTGCCTGTGCTCCGTGCAGGCCATGACCGCTTTGAACCCAACCAAAAAGATTTCCTTTTTCACAACGACATGTCAATCCAATGCGGCAATAAAAACATCTCCCGCAAGATGTAGTAAAAGGACTTAGCACTCTTGCTCCTTTATGAAATTTCTTTACAGCATTTCCTGTTTCTACAACTGTCCCAACAAACTCATGTCCCATCACCGTGCCTTCATCAATTCCTGTTTCTCTTCCATGATATACATGAAGATCAGAACCACAGATGCTGGACAAAGTGATCTGAACAATTGCATCCGTTGGCTGCAATATTTGCGGTTCAGTAACTGATTGAAAAATGACCTTCTCTATTCCTCCAAATGTGAGTGCTTGCATGTTGTGAATTTACAATTATTGCAGTGAGCCGGAAGATCGATGGTTCTTCCATTCATATAATAAATATGCTGTTCATCCATAAATTTTTCTAATCAACGAAAAATATCGTAGATTACTGATACAAAACCTAACGTTTATGAAAAAAACTTTACTACTGCTGGTAATGCTCTCTTTCATTACCGTGGCATTCGCACAAAAAAGAAAAAAAGCAGAACAACCATTAACAGGTTATGCGATCACCGCTGTTGAAAAAGGCGGCAAAAGCTGGAAAGAAGTTCGTCTTGTAAATATTACCTCCGGCGAAGAAATAAGATCTATCTATCAAAGCAAACAGGAAACAGAAGCTTTGAATGCAAGAACGGGTAACCCGATTGTAAAGAAAGATATGACTGTTGCAAAAGCACCCGTTAAAAAAATTGTGAACCTTGACCAGGAACTTGCTGTTGCAAACGGAAGTAATGTAAGAGTAAGAGCAATTACAATAAATAGTAACGGCAATCAATATGATAAACCATTTGCCACTAATTCCGCGGCAATGGCGTATGACAAAAAGCATGAGAGGCTTTATTATACGCCTATGGGCATTAACCAGCTCCGCTATATAGATCTTAAATCAAATAAAATTTATTATTTCGAAAATGAATCTTTTGGTACGACCTCTGGCCCAGGCGATGCTGCTAACCAAATAACAAGAATGGTTATAGCATCTGATGGAAATGGATATGCATTAACCAATGATGGCAATCATCTTATTCGTTTTACAACCGGGAAAAATCCAGTTATCACTGACCTTGGTGCTTTAGCAGATGACGCAGGCAATGCAAATTCTTCGGTTCATAGCCGTAAAGGATATGGCGGTGATATGATCGCCGACGCTTCAGAAAATTTATACTTGCTGACAGCTAACCGTAATGTGTTTAAAATTTCTATTGAAAGCAAAGTGGCCGCTTATATAGGAGTTATTAAAGGTTTACCTGAAGGCTTTTCAACAAACGGCGCCATGGTAGAAGATGGAAGTAAAGTAATTGTTGCAAGCTCAGAATCTGCAATCGGGTACTATAGATTTGATCTAACAACAATGCAGGCAGAAAAAGTTTCCACTACTGCGTCTGTATTTAACGCATCTGACCTGGCGAATGAAAGACTGGCTTTTTCAAAAAAGAAAAAGGATAGAAAAAATGCTGAAGAACCAAACCAACAATTGACAGAAGAAGTAGTAAAAAAATCGCCATTGCAAAATGCAATCGTAAATAATGGTATTTCAGTTTATCCTAACCCGGTTACAAACGGCCTGGTAAAAGTTTCATTTGCGGATCAGCCAATTGGGAAATACAGTGTAGAGTTGATAGATATTACCGGGAAAATGATCCAGTCAAAAGAAATTAATGTCAGGGGCAGCATGCACATCGAGGAAGTAAGAATACCAAGATCAGTTAGCGGGGGAAGTTATTTATTAAAAATAAATGGTGTGAATAATACTGTTTCGTTTACAAATAAATTGGTAGTTCAATAATATTTCGTTTTCAGTTTTTGTGACCGGGTCTTAACGATCCGGTTTTTTTTATTAAATAACTAATGCCTGTCCATTCGGGAAACTCACTGTTACTTGTTTTGAGACAATACCTTCTCCATTTATTGGCGGGATCATGATATCAGCCGTTATTGATGCATGGAAAAGAATATTGCCTAATTCTTTCAGTTTTTCATCGGCTTCATTGAATTTATCTTCAGCAGTTTTTAAATGTTCTTCGTTTACCTGCATTTCTTTGAATGCCTTATAAATTTTGTTTGCCTCTTCTAAAGAGAAATTCTTTTCTTCTCCTCCATAACTAACAAGCAGTTTATTATATTCTTTTTCCGCATCATTCTTTCTCTTATGATAATAATGCGATCTCTGTTTCTGCTCAATATAATCCTGGATAATTTTTTCAACTTCTGAAACAATATTTATGATCATAAAATCCTCGTTTATTGTTAAACGATTACAGTATCGATTTAGTGCCGGTAAGAACACGAAGAATAAGTTCCTGAGGTTATACGACTAGCTGGGCAAAGAAAAAAAGCAGCGAATAATTACGCTGCAGAAACCCATAAAGACGATGCTTGCGTGGATAGATACGAAGTTTTAAGCTTTCAGACTCGGTAGTACAACTAAAAAGGGCAGAAAAATGAACAATTTTCGCCCAGAAGCAACGTTAATTACTGAGTTAAAATCCAATTTTCATGAAAAAATCTATACTTATTCTTTGTACTTCATCGCTTTTTGTGTCTGCATTTGCCCAGCGGGTCGATCTTGATCGCTTCAATTTTACGGCATCATATCGCGATTTTCCTAATGAGCCTCTACCCATTGAGTATAAAACTTATAATGTTCGTATTGAAGCATCCCCATCATTGGGATTGGGCTATACTGCAGCCAATCTCGAAAGCATGATCAATATTGAAGGATTAAAAAAAGTAACTGGCACTGGCCATGTCACCATTCTTGCAATACTTGATGATATCGTAATCGAGAAAACGGAGACCAAGGAAAGAGTGCAGGTTACCAAAGACAAAAATAATGTTGAGATAACTAAATCATTCTTTTCAACAGAGATGACTTATTCATTTAGCGCAAGAGCAACCATTTATGATTACAGGGGAACTACAGTGACGAGTAATTATATTTTGTTTGACAGAGAAAATAAAAGAACGTACAAGACGCCTGAATTTTCAAACCCGGTGGACGCTGCCAATAATTTCAACAATAAGGCATTAGAGACCAGGACAAACCTTGCCAAACAATTAGTAAATGGTGCCGTGAGTAATTTAAATAGTTATTTAAACCAAACCTATGGTTATTCAATTCAAAAAGTAAGTGATATTTTTTGGGTATTGAATAATAAGAAGCATCCTGAATACAGCGAACAACAAAAAGCCTGGAATAATTTTAAAAACGCCATTGTATTAATGAGCCCCGATGAACCACTTGATAAAGTGAAAGAAAAATTGAAACCAGTAATTGCTTACTATGACAAAGTAAAAACTCTTTATGCTGGTTCAGATAAAGAAGCAAGAAAACTCCGCTATGCCAGCTATTTCAACCTGGCCAAAATATATTTATACCTCGACGATCCAACAGCAGCAATGCGTGAAGCAGATGCGCTTGCCATGAACGATTATGATGAAAGCGATGGAAGAAATCTACGGGCCGTTGCCGAAAACCTCGATGAGCAATTAAAAAAGAATAATGCATCCACCAGGCATTTCCCGGTTGTTATTTCCAGTTTTCAACCTCCGATTAAATAGTTACTCTGCCTTTTCACTAAAAATAGGAAGTCCGCCAAAATATGGCGGGCTTTTTTTATGTTACCTCTGTTTGATAAGTTTATCTCCATTTCAATCGTTTGATCTTGTTGATATACTTACGGCTAAATTTCTTTGAATATAAATGCGATGAGTTATCATGTATTGTATTCATTAATTCGATCGCCTGGTCATAATCATTGTTCTTTAGATAAGCCAGCGCCATATAATACTCGGTTGTATCTTTCAGCGCTGAATTTTTATCATCTTTCACATCAGATATTACAACCTGGAAATTACTAATAGCCCTGGAAGGATCATTTGTTTCCAAAAAAGACATAGCGGTCAGAAAAATATCTTTTACAGATAAAACGGAAGTAGCGTTCAGCTTTATCACTTCCGCATAATTCTTTTCCTGATACGCTTTCTCAATTTTTGATTTAGTGTTATCATTTTCGTCAACGATAGTTGTCAGCTTATAAGCAGTATAATTCTCTGCAAAAAGCCCGTCAGAAGATAACTGGTAAAAATTATATACCACAATGCAAACAACGATCAGCAACACACTGGCAGCTACCGCAACGCTGTAACGGACGATTCGTCTTACCTTACCTACCCTTTCGACATTTATCTCACTACCATTATCCATGCTTAAATCATTTATTTAAACCCGAAGAAACTAAATTTGCTCCAAAGGGAACTCTTTTGAAGTAACCTTGAGTATTAGATTTTATATAACTGGTCACGAATTTAATTATTATTGTACCAGCGACAGCGCCTTGATTGAGCTTTAGTTGCGACGCTCCATTGAAAGCCTGTAGTACTATTAAGCAAAACAATGAATTACTTTGAAATATTTGGAATTCCCATTCAATTGAAAGTCGACAAAACCGGGTTACCAAAAAAATTTTTTGAGCTCAGCAGAAAATTTCATCCTGATTTTTATGCCAATACTACCCCCTCAGAACAAAACAAAGCATTGGAAATAACGGCCAATCTGAATAAAGCATTTAAGACCTTTCAAAACCCCGATGAAACAATAAAATATGTTTTACAGTTGAAAGGGTTGCTTGAAGAAGAGGAAAAGTATCAATTACCTCCTGATTTTTTGATGGAAGTGTTAGAAATAAACGAAAAATTAATGGATGCCGAAGATGACCCTGAATTAAAACTAAATTTGCAATCAGCGATCAACAATTTGCAATCAGATATTTATGGGCCTGTTAAAGAAACTGTGGAGCATTATCAGGACGGTGTTACTACCGAAAAAGAACTGCTGCAAGTAAAAGAATATTATTACAAGAAAAAATATCTCCATCGCATTCAACAGCAATTAAACGGGATGTCGTAATATTGCAGCCCCTTAGCCCGGGTGGCGGAATTGGTAGACGCAGCAGACTCAAAATCTGCCGTTCGCAAGGATGTGCTGGTTCGATTCCAGTCTCGGGCACAAACCGAAGCAATGCTTCGGTTTTTTCATAAGACGGTAATTGAATTCATAATTGTATTTTGTATCAGGAGGCCTTTGTCTTATCGGATCAAAACCGAATTACCTGATTGTTTTATGATCTCCCCTTTTATAGTTACTGCTTCAACGCTCCAAGTAAATACCTCGATAGGTTGTGGTTTACCTTTATAAATACCATTCCAGCCTGTATTGAATGTATTTGTTTCAAACATCAGTTGTCCCCAACGGTTAAAGACTCTGAAATAGTTAATTTTTACAATATTCAAAGTAAGGGGAAAAAGGAGATCATTATGTCCATCGCCATTTGGTGTCCATGCTTTGGGCACAAAGATCCCGGACTGCGTTATCTCTATATTCACTAATTGTGTATCTATAGTAACACATCCTGCAGATGATGTAATTGCAATGAGGTATTCTGTTTTCTGATCAAAAGAAAAAACAACATCCTGATTGTTATAGTTATTAAGTCCCCTGTTAGGACTCCACTTGTAGGTGCTATTCTGTTGAAGGCGTCTTGCCTGCAAAGCAACCGGAGTATTCACTGCGATCGTAACATCCGGATAACGAATACCCGGAATCTTGTTTTCAATTGTCACTGTAACTGGTTTGGTTGTAAAACATCCGACAGCAGATTGGCTCTTGATATAATATGTACCGCTTGCTGCAACGGTATTTGGATTTGGTAATGGTATTGTATTGGCAGCATCTAGCCACCATGAATAAGTGGTGCCTGTACTGCTACCACTTATAATAGCTAGCGCAGTAAGGTCGACAGTAGAAGGTGTACAAAAAATTTGAGGATTAGTAATAATGAGTGTGGGTGCAATGTTTACGGTAACAGCAACAGTATTTGAAGCTGCATTGATTGGGTTAGCACATGGGTCACTGCTACTCATCATAACAGTAACAACATCTCCATTGTTTAATGAGGTGGATGTAAATGTTGATGCTGTTTGCCCTGACACATTCACGCCATTTATCTTCCATTGATAGCTTGGAGTCGTTCCGCCATTAATAGGTGTAGCGGTAAATGTTACAGATTCACCGGTGCAAGTTGAAGTCGTACTTGAAGCGATCGATACTAACGGTATAACTGGTGTTGCAGTAATTGTAATAGAATTACTTGCTACTGTTACAGGATTTGCACATAGATCACTGCTGTTCATCGCAACAGTAACAACATCTCCATTTTTTAATGTGGTAGTTGTAAAGGTTGATGCTATTTGTCCTATCACATTCACACCATTTACCTTCCATTGATAGGTTGGAGTCGTTCCTCCATTTGTAGGTGTAGCGGTAAATGTTATTGACCCACCAGTGCATGTTGAAGTTATACTTGAAACGATCGATACCGAAGGAACAACTGATGTTGCAGTAATTGAAATAGGATTACTTGCTGCTGTTACAGGACTTGCACATGGATCACTGCTACTCATCGTAACAGTAACAACATCACCATTGTTTAAAGATGTTGTTATAAAGGTTGATGCTGTTTGTCCTGTAACATTCACGCTATTTATCTTCCATTGATAGGTTGGGATCGTTCCGCCATTGGTGGGTGTGGCAGTAAATGTTACCGATCCTCCCGTGCATATTGAAGTTGTACTTGAAACGATCGATATCGACGGAACAACTGATGTTGCAGTAATTGTAATAGAATTACTTACTGCTATTATGAGATTGGCACATGGATCACTGCTGCTCATCGTAACAGTAATAACATCTCCACTGTTTAACGTTGTGGTTGTAAAGGTTGATGCTGTTTGCCCTGTTACACTTACGCCGTTTATCTTCCATTGATAGGTTGGAGTTGTTCCGCCATTAGTAGGTGTAGCGGTAAATGTTATTGATCCACCAGTGCAAATCGATGTAGTACTTGAAGTGATCGATACCGATGGGATAACTAATGTCGCAGTAATTGTGATTGGATTACTTGCTGCTATTACGGGATTGGCACAAGGATCACTGCTGCTCATCATAACAGTAACAACATCTCCATTGTTTAAAGTTGTTGTTGTAAAGGTTGATGCAGTTTGTCCTGTAACATTCACGCCATTGACCCTCCATTGATAGGTTGGAGTCGTTCCGCCATTAGTGGGTGTCGACGTAAATGTTACTGACCCACCAGTGCATATTGAAGTTGTACTCGAAACGATCGATACTGACGGAACAACTGATGTTGCAGTAATTGTAATAGGATTGCTTGCTGCTGTTGCAGGATTGGCACAGGGGTCACTGCTGCTCATCGTAACAATAACAACATCTCCATTGTTCAAAGTGGTGGTTGTAAACGTTGATGCTGTTTGCCCGGTTACATTCACGCCGTTGACCTTCCATTGATAAGTTGGAGTCGTTCCGCCATTGATTGGTGTGGCGGTAAATGTTATTGATCCACCGGTGCAGATTGATGTGGTACTTGAAATGATCGCTACCGACGGAACAACTGATGTTGTAGTAATTGTAATAGGATTACTTGTTGCTGTTACAGGATTGGCACATGGATCACTGCTGCTCATCGTAACAGTAACAACATCTCCATTGTTTAATGTGGTGGTTGTAAAGGTTGATGCTGTTTGCCCTGTTACATTCACTCCGTTTATCTTCCATTGATAGGTTGAGGTCGTTCCGCCATTGATTGGTGCGGCGGTAAATGTTATTGATCCACCGGAGCAGATTGATGTGGTACTTGAAACGATCGATACCGATGGAACAATGGATGTTGCAGTAATTGTAATAAGATTACTTGCTAATGTTACAGGATTAGCACATGGATCACTGCTGCTCATCGTAACAGTAACAACATCTCCATTGTTTAATGTGGTGGTTGTAAAGGTTGATGCTGTTTGCCCAGTTACATTCACTCCGTTTATCTTCCATTGATAGGTTGGGGTCGTTCCGCCATTGGTTGGCGTAGCCGTAAATGTTACCGATCCTCCTGCGCAGATCGATGTGGCATTTGAAACGATCGATACCGAAGGAGTAATAGAATAAATAGTTACAGATGTTGTTGCAACTGTTCCTGGACAACCACCACCAGCGGCAACGGTATACGTTACTGTATAAGTTCCGGGTATACTTGAAAATGGTATGATCGCTCCTGTCGAACTACTTAGCGCCAAACCTGACAAGGCACTATACACACCGCCGGTGTAAACCCCTGTTCCAGTTAAAGAAACTTGTTGAGATATTGCATTGTTTGAACAGAATGGGCTTGCATAATTGATATTAGCAGTCGGCGGCAGACATGAAATTGCTGTACAACTTAGACTCGATGCAACGAAACAGGTACCTCCCGTTGGAGTTATACTAATAGTTACGTTGTCACCTCCTGATAAGCCAGAAACCTGGTATAACAATACATTGCCAATTGCTCCGATATTAACTGGAGAGCCAGTATTGATTTGATAAGAAACATTGTAGCCCGTTGCTCCGCTAACATTACTCCAGGTAAACGTTACCGAAGACGTTGTAGAAACACCACAATTAATCGTAGGACTTAGTATTTGATTAACCTTGATCGTTAATGAAGCTGTCGTTGCACATTGCCCCACTGTTGGCGTAAATGTATAAGTTGTAGTTGCTGTATTGTTCAAGGCAGGTGACCATGTTCCCGTAATTCCATTGAGTGATGTCGTTGGTAATGCAGATAGTGTTCCGCCTGAACAGA
>JBIOVR010000078.1:0-6267 GCA_044867875.1 Chitinophagaceae bacterium | reverse complement strand
TAATTACTGGATAGTGGAGGATGACAATGCGGAGCTATTCAAAAACGGGGATCAATTCCGGTTTGTTAAAAAAGGTAGAGGTACGAATGATTTTTCGCGGATGGAGCCTGGTGAAAGAGCATTTTTTTTCTGTTTGCATAATGATTCCATGGAGGCAGCTGTTACCGTTTTGGTCAAGATAACCGCAATACTCATCAATGAAAAATTTACTTCAGAGCCGGTTCGGAGAATGCATGTGACATTGAAAAAGGGAATGCATTTAAAGAATTAAGAATATCCGGATAATATAATTACATAAATATATTTTATGCCTCAATCAAAAACTGTATCCGAAGCCCAGGAGATCATCCAGGATAATTTAGATCACACATTATTTTCATGGAGCAAGCAAAAAGAAATTGCGCCAATTGCTATTAAATATGGCGAAGGAGTTTATTTATATGATTATGATGGCAAACGTTATATCGATTTTTCTTCGGGTTTGATGAATGTGAATATTGGTCATGGCAACCAGCGGGTGACTGAAGCTGTGATGAAACAAATGCAGGAAGTAAGTTATGTGACTCCGAGTTGTGTAACGAAAGTTCGTGGCGAGGCAGGAAAGAAATTGGCTTCTATAGCTCCGAAAGGTTTGACAAAAACTTTATTCACTGTTTGCGGAGCTACATCAATTGATAATGCGATCAAGCTTGCGAGATTATATACGGGTCGTCATAAAATTTTATGCCGCTATCAATCTTTTCATGGTGCTTCTTATGGCGCTATGTCAGCAGGTGGTGATCCGCGAAAGCTTGCAGCAGATTCACAACAGTCTCCAAATTTTGTTCATTTCGATATACCGATCGCTTATCGTTGGGAGTATGGTGAGGAGAATTTATTGAAAGAATCGGTTAAGAATCTTGAAAGAGTCATTGCATTTGAAGGCCCGCAAAATATTGCTGCTATTTTATTAGAAGGAGAATCCGGTTCTTCAGGTTGTTTGAAATATCCTGTTGGGTATTTGAAAAAAGTTCGTGAGATCTGTGATAAACATGGCATTTTATTTATTGCTGATGAAGTAATGAGTGGTTTTGGAAGAACCGGTAAATGGTTTGGAGTAGATAATCACGGTGTGGTTCCTGATATGATCGCAACGGCAAAAGGAATTACATCGGGCTATTTGCCATTAGGTGCACTGATCGTTTCTGATAAAATTGCTGAACGATACGATGATAATGTTCTTTGGCTCGGGCTTACTTATTCTGCTCATCCGGTAAGTCTTGCCGCAAGTTTGGAAGTATTGAAAATTTATGAGGATGATAATTTAATTGAGAATGCCGCAGCAATGGGAAAATATATTGATTCAAGAATGGACGAGTTAAAAAAGAAACATCCTTCAATTGGCGATTGGCGAAATACAGGGTTGCTTGGTTGTATTGAACTGGTAAAAAACAAAGCAACCAAAGAACCAATGGCGCCATTTAATGCTAAGCCGGATGAAATGGTGATCATGAATAAAGTAGCAGCAAGATTGAAAGATTTAGGTATGTACACATTTGTAAGATGGAATTATATTTTCGTTGCACCGCCTCTTTGTATCAATAAAGAACAAATTGATGAAGGATTAGCAATGATTAGTGATGCGATTAGTATTGCTGATGAACACACAAATTGATCGAATGCCTTATTAAACTCCGTAGGAGTTTAATATTTATAGAAGAATATCAAATATAAACCCGACCCCTTAGGGGTCGAACCAAAACAAACACAAAAGAATGCCGAATACGTTCACACAATTATATATTCAGTTTGTATTTGCAGTAAAACACCGTGAAAGTCTTATAAAAAAGGAGTGGAAAGATGAGTTATATAAATATATAACAGGGATCGTTCAGAATAACAAAAGCAAAATGTTGGCAATAAATGGAGTTGCTGATCACATTCACATTTTTATCGGGTATAAACCAACAATTGCCATTCCGGATCTGATAAAGGACATTAAACTTGCCAGCGGCTCATGGATAAATGATAACAGGCTAACTTCTCATCGGTTTAATTGGCAGGAAGGTTATGGAGCCTTTTCTTACAGACTTCGTGACGTTGACGAAATATGTAGATACATCCAAAACCAGGAGGAACATCATCTCAGGACAACATTCAAAGAAGAATACATTGAATTGTTAAACGATTTTGCAATAGTATACGAGGAGAAATATTTGTTTGAATTCTTTGATAATTTGTATTCAACTTCTACGGAGTTGATGAAATCACAATAAAACAAAGTCTATAAATATTTGTCTCCGCAGGAGACAATGAAAAGTATGCAATACGAAAACCGAATGAATAATTCTTCTCTCATCAACGATGACCTCGCTCCAATTCCTCAGGAAAAAAGAAAATGGGGAACTTGGAACTACGCAGCATTATGGATAAGCATGAGTTTATGTATCCCTACTTATATGCTTGCAAGTTCATTGATCGGTGGAGGTATGAATTGGTGGCAGGCAATACTTACGATTTTCCTTGGTAACACGATCGTATTAATTCCAATGATCTTGAATGGACATGCAGGTGCGAAGTACGGAATACCCTTCCCTGTTTTTGCAAGAGCAAGTTTTGGAACAAAAGGAGCAAATATACCGGCCATGCTTCGTGCAATTGTTGCCTGTGGTTGGTTTGGCATCCAGACATGGATCGGCGGTGCTGCTATATATAATATTGTAAGAGCCTGGAATCCGGGCATGCCGGAGATCGATCATAATTCATTATTTCCGCAAATGATCCCGATGATCTGTTTTCTTCTTTTCTGGTTATTGAATATGTTCATTGTTTATCTCGGCGTGGAAAGCATCAGGAAGTTATTAGTATTTAAAGCGATCTTTCTCCCGGTTGCTGCATTAGCATTATTATTTTGGGCGATCAGTGCTGCAAATGGATTGGGACCAATATTAGATCAGCCATCAAAATTATCCGGCTCATCATTCTGGAATTATTTTTTTCCCGCATTAACAGGCATGGTTGGTTTCTGGGCTACACTATCATTAAACATTCCTGACTTTACCCGTTATGCAAAAAATCAGAAAGTACAAATAAGAGGACAGGCAATTGGATTGCCATCATCGATGACTCTATTTGCTTTTATTGGAGTTGTTGTTACATCTGCAACTGCCATTATTTATGGAAACACGATATGGGATCCTGTTCAATTAGCAGGAAGATTAGAAAGTAAGCTGATGGTAACATTTACAATGCTTGCAATTGCTATTTCAACATTGGCAACAAATATTGCGGCAAACATTGTAAGTCCCGCAAATGATTTTTCAAACCTGGCTCCAAAGAACATCAGTTTCAGGGTAGGTGGTTATATCACAGGTGTCGTTGGTGTTTTGATCTTTCCCTGGAAATTGATAGCAGATCCCACTGGCTATATTTTTACATGGCTTATCGCTTATTCCAGTTTACTGGGACCTGTTGGTGGAATTATGATCGCCGATTATTATTTTATACGGCGGCAAAAACTAGTTGTTGATGATCTGTATAAACATAATGGAGAATATAGTTTTGGAAACGGGTTTAATGCAAAAGCCATTATTGCTTTATTATGTGGCATCCTCCCAAATGTGCCCGGGTTTTTAGTCACAATAAAGCTTATAAATAAGGAAGTGTTCCCAGCCTGGGTCAATGACTTGTATAATTATGCATGGTTTGTTGGATTTTTTGTTAGCGCCATTCTTTATATCTTACTGATGCGTTCATATAAGGTAACAGAACAAAAATTAAAAGAAGCTTATGTCGCTGTTGATTAAAAACGGAAGGATCATTACTGCCGATGCAGATTATGTAGCCGATATTTTTATCGATGGAGAAATTGTACATACCATCGGAAGGAATTTACCTGTCAATGCAGATGAGATCATTGATGCAACTGGTAAATTAGTTTTCCCTGGTGGTATCGACCCGCATGTGCATTTGGATATGCCTTTCATGGGAACATTTTCTTCTGATAATTATGAAACAGGTACAAGAGCGGCATTGTTCGGTGGTACTACAATGGTCATCGATTTTATTTTACAAAAACAAGGAAATAGTTTAAGGGCAGCATTAGAAGAATGGAAAGGAAGAAGCGATGGTAATTGTGTGGGAGATTATAGTTTTCACATGGCAGTGACAGATTTTAATGAGAACACAAAAAAAGAAGTTAAAGATTTCATAGAAAAGGAAGGAATTACATCTTTCAAAACTTTCATGGCCTATAAAGGTGCGTTGATGATCGATGATCGCCAGATGATCGGGTTAATGGAAGAAGTAAAACAGCATGGAGGATTGATAAATGTGCATGCTACCAATGGGGATATGATCGATTACCTGATCGCAAAACACAGGGGAGAAGGAAAACTCTCTCCATTGTATCATTATTTATCACAGCCAGAAGTAACCGAAGCTGAGGCAGCCGAAAGATTTGTTGACATGTCCCATTATACTGGTTGCCCCGGTTATATTGTTCATTTAACCTGCGAAGGCGCTTTGAATGCAGTTCGAAATGCGACAAGACGAAATCAAAAAGTTTTTGTTGAAACCTGTATTCAGTATTTGTTGCTTGATGCATCCTTGTATGAAAAAGATTTTGAAGGGGCCAAATGGGTGATGAGTCCGCCGTTAAGACAAAAGAAAGACCAGGCAACTTTATGGGCCGGCATCAACCAGGGATTGGTGCAGGTTGTTGCAACTGATCATTGTCCTTTTATGTGGGAGCAAAAGAAAATGGGTGAAAAGGATTTTTCAAAAATACCCAATGGTCATCCGGCAATTGAGAATAGAATGGAACTATTATTCAGTGAAGGTGTAGGGAAGAATAAGATCACCTTGAATAAATATGTTGAAGTTGCCTGTACCAATCCTGCAAAAATTTTTGGCATGTTTCCTCGTAAAGGAACCATTGCGATCGGTAGCGATGCGGACATTGTAATTTTTGATCCGCATGAGAAACATACTTTATCTGCTAATACTCATCATATGAATGTTGATTATAGTGGCTATGAGGGCTGGGAATTAACAGGGAAGGTGAAAACAGTTTTATTACGTGGACAAGTTGCGATAGACAATAATCAATGTCTGATTAATAAAGGATACGGTAAATTTATTAAACGAAGCAAGGTTTCTGATAAAATATAAATATGAACCACGGAGACACAAAGGCACAAAGAAACACAGAGAAACTCCGTGACACTCTGTGGCTCCCTGCCTCCGTGTTTTAAACAAAAAAATAAGATATGCCAAGAATTATTAAATCAGGATTAATACAAATGAGTCTTCCCAAATCAGAAGGCGAAGGAACAATCGAAGAGATCAAAGAAGCAATGGTGCAAAAACATATACCATTGATCGAAGAAGCAGGGAAGAAAGGTGTGCAGATACTTTGCATGCAGGAAATTTTCAATACTCCTTATTTCTGTCCCGGGCAGGATAAGAAATGGTATGAAAGCGCCGAGGCAATGCCGGGCCCAACTGTGGAAAGAATGCAGGAGTATGCCAAGAAGTATAGCATGGTAATGATCGTGCCGATGTATGAAAAAGAGCAGGCTGGTGTTTTATATAATACTGCTGCTGTTATCGATGCGGATGGAACTTATCTTGGTAAGTATAGAAAAAATCATATACCCCATACATCAGGTTTCTGGGAAAAGTTTTTCTTTAAACCCGGTAATCTCGGTTATCCCGTTTTTCAAACGAAGTATGCAAAGATCGGTGTGTATATCTGCTATGACCGGCATTTTCCTGATGGTGCAAGAATATTAGGATTGAATGGAGCCGAGATCGTTTATAATCCTTCAGCAACTGTTGCAGGGTTATCACAATATTTATGGAAGTTGGAACAACCAGCCCATGCTGCTGCCAACGGATATTTTATGGGATGCATCAATAGGGTAGGAACAGAAAAGCCATGGAACCTTGGTAAGTTTTATGGCAGCAGTTATTTTGTTGATCCAAGAGGACAAATATTTGCACAGGCAAGTGAAGACAAAGATGAATTACTCATTGCAGAATTTGATTTGGATATGATAGAAGAAGTAAGAAGTGTGTGGCAGTTCTTTAGAGATCGCAGACCAGAAACTTATGGCAAGCTTGTAGAACTTTAAGCCCCCTGTCCCGTCCTGAGTTTGTCGAAGGAAAGGGGAACTTAGGTCGGTTAAACATTCGGTTGTTGATTCTTTCTTTAAACTCCGTAGGAGTTTAATCTTTATAGAAAAGAAGAAACATTTATGAACATTCAACTCCGTACGGAGTTGA
>JBIOVR010000077.1:0-25728 GCA_044867875.1 Chitinophagaceae bacterium | reverse complement strand
AAATTATAATCAAAGCCACCAACTACCTGGAAGCTTTTTTGTGCTTTCAGATCTGTGTTCACCGTGCCATCATATCTCCTCAACTCACGATAAAATGGCGGCTGATCATACATGCCAACAGCTGCACGGAATATGATATCCTTTCCACCTTTTGGTTGCCAACTTGCGCCAACTCTCGGAGTAAGTAAAAATTCATTGTTGAGTGAATTATAATTGTAACGAAGGCCTGCCTGCAGTGTGAAAGAATTTGATGAATCACCAAAGAGCAAATTGTCCTGGAAGTATCCGGAGATCTTATTGACATCTAATGATGCCGATGACTTGATTACTTTGTTCAACTGCAAAATAGCTGGATTGAAAGGAAGCGAATACCCGGCTGAATCCTGGAATTCCCATTCATTGAGTCTGTCATCAATATTTGTTTTATCATAACCAATTCCCCATAGAAAAACATTTTTTCCTTTGTCAAGTATTCCTTTATGAGAAACATTCCAGTTGTCGATGTTCAGTTCATTACGGGAAAAATTCTGAAAAACTCCAGCACCCAGCGGATTTACAATTAACCCGAATGTTGGTTTTGCTTTATCAAAATCTCTTTCACCAAATAAATAGGCGCCTGCGATATCAATGTTTTCTTCTTCATCATTTTCAAATCTTGAAACCATCCATTTAAGTTTCAGATCTTTTCTTGGTTGATTGATAATGGCGAGACCTAGCATATTTGTTTTATACCGGTCTCTTTCCTGTCCTTGAAAATATATATCAAGCCCCAGTACAGCGGTGAAGTAAGGGGAGAAAACTGAAGAAGTGAGCTGACTAAATTCTGGAACCAGTACAAATTTTGTTTGAGAAATATTTCCAAGAATTTCAGCTTGCCACTTATTATTAAATTGATAAGTGATCAATCCTTGAAGATCAGCTGAAGAAGGAACATAATTTCCTTGTGTTTCCTGGCGACTTAATAAATTTTTATTACTACGGTTACGGGCACCAACGAGATAGCTGAGTTTATTGTTCTTCGAAATTCCTTCAAGTTGCAGGCCCTGTTCCAAAATGCTTACATAAGCAGAGCCACCAAAACGTTTTGGTTTTTTGTATTGAATATCCAGCACACTGCTCATCTTATCGCCATACTTTGCCTGGAAACCACCGTTATAAAAACTGATATTGCGAACCATCTCAGGATTTATAAAACTCAATCCTTCCTGCTGACCACTGCGAACGAGGTAAGGACGGAAAATTTCAAAGTCATTTACGTAAATTAGATTCTCGTCATAATTCCCGCCGCGAACCGAATATTGTGAAGTAAGTTCATTGTTAGAGCCTACAAAAACTTTGATCATACTTTCAACACCCATAACTGGTGAGGGCAGATTGATAATTGATTTTGGGTTTGGTTTTATCAAGCCGGCTTCTCTTCTGTCACGCTGATCAGTAACAATTACTTCTTCCAGCACTTTGCCTTCTCTTTCCATTCGAATGACAATAGTTTCTTCTTCATTCTCACTTAATAAAAAATTCTTTTGTTGAGATTTGAATCCTGTATAGCTAAAGACAATGGCGAATGCACGGTCGGCAGTTACTTTTAAACGAAACGTGCCCGAATCGGAGGTGACAATTCCTTTTTGCTGACCAAGAATAATAACAGAAACATGTGAAAGAGGATTTTCATTTTCATCCAATACTTTTCCGGAAACATAAGCTGGTTTTTTTTGAGCGAAGACTGAAGTAAAAGGCCATAAGCAACAGGCAATAGACAAAAAGCTAGAGAATAGGATTAATCTTGATTGGCGGTTCATTCCTAAGAAGCGGATTTTGATAGACAATATTAATCAATAAAATTCGCATTTGCTATTTCACTACTCTTCCTAATTTCAGATAAATAGGAAAGCTTACTTTCTTCACTTCACCTTTGGGCCAAAGTTTATTTATTTCTTCTTCAATAATAGGAATGGGAGAGTGACCGTTTACTTTAATATATTTTTGAATAGCACTCCAGCTGCTTATATAGCCGATCATATCTTCTCTTTGCCAATTCAAAATTGTTTCAAAATCTTTTACTGGTAAAAGATCATAATCAAACTCAACAGTACTATATTTTTCTTCAACATATTTTCTTGCTGCGTCCCAATACGGCTTCGTTACGTTTTCATAGAAGCTATAAATTGCATCATCTACTTTTTTATCACCCGGCATATTTCTAAAATAGACCCAGGCTGCGATGATAGCGCCGGGTTTACAAACCCGAGTAACTTCTTTTTTAAATTCTTTCCAATTGATCCAATGATATGCCTGTGCTACTGTGACAAGATCAAAAGTATTTTCTTCAAATGGAGTTGATTCGGCAGGACAAACCAGATATTCAATATTTTCCTTAAGAGTTGCTTTTTCAATTTGAGATGCGCTTATATCTGTTGCGATAACTTTTTTAAAATGCTCAGCCAATACAACTGCAGCTTGTCCATTGCCTGTTGCGCAGTCCCACGCAATGTTTTTTTCTTTTACAAAGGATAAAATGTGATCGTAAAGTTCTTTTGGATAAGTAGGCCTGTAACGGGCATAAAGATCAGATTGTTTGCTAAACAGATCCTTTGCCATAGCAAGTTATAATTTTTTCAGTTGTGCAATAGTTGCTTTTGGATCTTGTGAACTAAACACCGTATTACCGGCAACAAGAACATCGGCGCCGGCTGCAACGATTGTTCCAGCATTTTCTAAAGTAACGCCTCCATCGATCTCAATCAATACATTCAAGCCCTTTTCATCGATCATCTTGCGAAGTGTCTTTATCTTTTTTAATGTATGATGAATGAATTTTTGTCCGCCAAATCCCGGATTTACACTCATCATGCAAACAAGGTCAATATCAGCAAGAACATCCTGCAAATTTTCAATCGGTGTATGTGGATTGATAGCAACACCAGCTTTCATGCCCAATCCTTTTATCTGCTGAATATTTCTATGCAGATGCGGACATGCTTCAATGTGTACGGAAAGAACATCTGCTCCTGCATTCTTAAATTGCTCTGCATATTTTCCCGGCTCTTCGATCATTAAATGAACATCGCAAACTTTTGTTGTTGCTTTTCTAAAAAATGAAACGAGCATTGGTCCGAAACTAATGTTTGGAACAAAACGACCATCCATCACATCTAAATGATACCAGTCAGCCTGGCTTTCATTCAACATTTTACAATCGGCATCAAGATTTAGGAAATTTGCAGAGAGAAGGGAGGGAGCAATAATGGGCATTCTTTACTATTTGCGTTGCAAGATACAACGCATCAAATTATTAATTACTAATTTTTAATTCTTAATTCTATCGGCCGCTTCTTTTGCTTCAGTCAGCGTTTTATCAAACGCAAATGCTCGTTGGTAACTGATCTTAGCTTCTTCTTTTTGGCCTAACGCTTCCTGGCATTTTCCTTTCCATAAATGGGCATCAGCAAAGGTGTTGGAAACTTTTATGGCAATATCAAACACATCCATCGCTTCTTTGAGTTTTGATTGCTTATAAAGTATGTTTCCTTTTTCCATATAGGCATCCAAAAAAGTGTAATCTTTTTTTATGCAGGAATTGAATAGTTCAAGAGCTTTACTATGATCGCCGATATTATAATAGTATACTCCTTTTAAATAATCAGGATTAGGGTCTTTTTTGCTTTCATCATTTTTATTCATCGAATCGCAAAAAGCGATCGTTTTTGGATTTCTTGTTTCGGCGTATAGATTTGCCAGTTGTAAACCAGCTTCAGTTAATTCACCGGGAATAATAAAAAACTCAAGCGTTTTAATTGCATTGGCCGTATCACCTGCGAGCACCAATAATTCTGACCTTTTAAATAAGTAATTAAGATAAACTTTCATTTGAGTGGAATCACCCATCATCGTTATATTCATTGAATCCAGGACATTAACGGCTTCTCTATACCTTCCTGCTTCCTGCAATGTGAGAACAAGATTGTATTTAAGCAATGTATCTGTAGGATGAGTTTTTAATGAATCACGATAGGACAGGAGCAACCGTTCCAAACTGTCTTTCGTCTGTTGTTCACTGGTGACGTGAGTACCATTATTACAGGCAAATAATATTGTTAAGAGAACCAGAAAGGCTAAAAGATTTTTCATAAAACATTTGGGTGATATGACAAAAGTCTGACATTTGCCGGTGTTTCCGAAAATAGTTTTGCTAAATTTTTTTAAATGAAGAAGTATATGAAATTTTTGACTGCAGGTTTTTTTATTGGAATGGTTTTTTTATTCTGTCTCTCGTTTACAAGTAAGAAAGCAAATACTGACCGGCTCATTACAGCAAACTTAAAACATAAGATAGACACTTTGCAATATCCAAGTGAAACACATTTGCAAAATGTTCAACAGCTCACTTTTGGTGGAGACAATGCCGAGGCATATTTCAGTTTTGATAACAAATGGATAGTATTTCAACGAACACAACCAAAGGATGGTTTAATGTGCGACCAGATCTTTATTGGTAAAATTCCAAAACAAGGAGAAACATTTACATACAAAATGGTAAGTACCGGTAAAGGCAGAACAACCTGCGGTGCATTTTTAAAAGACGGAAAGCATGTCATTTATGCATCTACTCATTTAGGAGCCGATACATGTCCTCCTGTTCCTGATAGAAAAAAATATGGCAATAAATATATCTGGCCATTGTATGATAGCTATGATATTTTCATGGCAGACCTGGATGGCAAAATTGTAAAGCAATTAACGCATAGCAAAGGATATGATGCAGAAGCAACTATTTCTCCGGACGGAAAGAAGATGTTGTACACAAGCGATAAGGATGGCGATATTGATCTATACATGATGGATCTCCAAACAGGCAAAGAAAAAAGGATCACTAATACACTCGGTTATGATGGAGGATCATGGTTTAGTCCTGATGGAAAAAAAATAATTTGGAGAGCCAGTCGTCCTAAAACAGAAGCAGAAGTAAAAGAGTATAAAGATCTTCTTGCTGAAAATTTAGTGGCGCCTACAAGTATGGAAGTATATGTCGCGAATGTGGATGGCAGTAATGTAAAACAGGTAACAAAATTCGGCCAGGCCAATTGGGCGCCTTATTATATGCCTGATAGCAAGAGAATAATCTTTGCCAGCAATCATGAATATAAAAGAGGATTTCCTTTTAATCTGTACACAATCAATGAAGATGGAACTAATTTGAAAAAAATAAGTCATGATAATGGGTTTGATGCTTTCCCAATGTTCAGCCCCGATGGGAAAAAAATAATTTTCTGTAGCAACAGAAACAACGGCGGCACAAGAGATACCAATGTTTTTATTGCTGATTGGACAGAATAGCTGATTTGAAGTTTGATGTTTTAGGTTAGTTGGAAACATTTACCTTCGAACTTCAAACCAAAACACAACTACATGGAAACCGGCATGCTTCATCTTCACAGCATACTTCGCTGGATAATCTTATTGTTATTACTTATTTGTCTTTTGCAGGCTTTGTCTAAGAATATCGCTGTAAAAAAAGTGAGTTTGTGGTTATTGATCAGTGCACATCTTATGTTAATAGTAGGAATATACCAGGTGTTCTTTGGACGATTTGGGATTAATAAAGGGCTGCCTGCAGGTGTTGAATTAATGAAAGATAAATTTTACAGATTCTTTTGGGTTGAGCATCCATTAATGATGCTTTTAGCCATCATATTAATTACAATTGCGAGAGGTAAAGCAAAAGTTTTAAATTATAAAGCTGTCAGTTGGCTGTTATTAATTGCATTGATCTTTATACTAGCTGCAATACCGTGGCCGTTCAGGGAAGTTGTTGGAGACGGGAGAACATGGTTCCCCGGAATGAAGTAGTTCAGGCAATTTCTTTTAAGGCCGTACAGAAAGTTTTCATTTCATCAATTGTTCCCATGCTTACGCGGCACCATTTACCGCCGAAGTGATCTCGGTATTGAACCAAAATATTTTTTGCCTGCATCTTTTGCGAAAATTCGGAACCAATCTTCCCGATATTAAACAAAATAAAATTTGTATGTGATGGAATGTATTCTAATGAAAGTTCTTTAAATGTTTTATAGCATAACTCTCTTGACTGTGCTATTTTCTCTTTACAATCTTTTACAAATGCCTGGTCCTTTAATGCGGCTGATGCAGCAGCAACAGTGACAGCACTTATATTCGCATCAGGCCATGGTTGAAATGCTGCCAGTTTTTTAATTGTAGCAGGATGCGCAATTACATACCCGATCCTTGCACCCGCAAGGCCATATATTTTTGAAAATGTTTTTGCAACAACTATGTTCAGATTGCTTACTGCCAGGTCTTTTAATGAAGAAAGATCCGCGAATTCAGTATAAGCTTCATCGACAAGCACCATACATTTCTTACTGCACTCACTTACAAAATTCCTGAGTAAGTGATCTTCGACATAAGTGCCAATGGGATTGTTTGGATTGCATACATACATCATTTTTGTATCCGCATCTATCGCTGACCTCATACCCGCAAGATCTAGTGTTTTATCAGTGGCAACAGGAATTCTTTTAAATCCTAATCCGAAAGATTCTGCTTGTTTACTCCAAACTCTATAAGATGGCTCTGCAGTTATAATAGCGCCTTTATTTGGTGATACAAGTAAAGACACGAGTCCAAGAAATTCCGATGAACCTGCTCCGAATAAAATATTCTCCGTTCCAATGTTCCAGAATTCTGCTATTTGTTTTTTAAATGCTGCCACCTGGTCATCGGGATAGCGATTAGAGTTTCCAGTTACTTCAGTCATAGCTTTTCTTGAAGCAGTTGACGGCCCATATGCATTTTCATTCCCATTCAATAAAATGATCCCTGCTGCCCTGTATCTTTCTTTTTCAGTTGCAAAAATTGCTGGTGCTAAGCTTACTCCTGCCAATGCAGCAGTAGTGTTTCTTAACCATTGACGACGGGATGAATTGTTGGACATAGAAAAGAATATGTAAAAGTTGTATCAGGTCTTAACGCGAAGCCATGTTGTTTTTTGGATCACCGATAATCCGGATGAATTGTTTCATTTCATCTATCGTTCCTACACTTACTCTTGCCCATTGACCATCACTGTATTTATTTGACCGCATTATTATTTTATGCTTGTCATACATATCAGCCGAATATTCACCCGGATAATTTTTTACCGGGTAAAAAATAAAGTTGGTATAAGATGGAATAAACTGGATCCCCATTTTTTTCATTTCATCCATTGTATATTTTCGGGCAGCTTCATTCTTTTGTTTGCTCATTAATTTATGTTCTTCATCATTTAGACTAGTCATTGCTGCATTCAAACTGAGTACTCTTACTGCTAATTGGGAGCTTTGAAAATAATCAGGCTGCAGTTTCTTTATTAAAGTCGGGTGCCCGATCACAAAGCCTATTCTCAATCCTGCCATCGCATGTATCTTGGAAAAAGTTTTAATGACAAGAATGTTTGGATTTTTCTCTATCAACCCGATCATTGATTGGCTGTTTGAATTGTCTAAAAACTCATTATACGCTTCATCTATCAGCACAACGGTTTTTTTAGAAGCTTCTTCGCAAAATCTTTTTAATTCATCTGCTTTTAAAATTGTAGCAGTAGGATTTGCCGGGTTGCAGATATATACTAATTGCGTTTCGTTATTGATCGCTTTCATCATAGCCGGCAGATCATGCACTTTTTCTTTTGTAAGCGGTATCTCTATCACTTTTGTACCGATCTTTTTAGCAGTATTAGGAAGTACTCCAAATGTTATATCTGCCGTAACAATATTTCCTTTGTTGAAGTGACGAGCCAGCATTGCTAATCCCTCACCTGATCCTGCTGTTATTAATACCTGGTCTTCGGATACTTTATAATAATCACCGAGTGTTTTTTTTGCTGTTTGTAATGAAGCAACATTAAAAGGATAGCGATTGGTCTCACCCATCATGTCAAGAATAGCTTGTTTTGCTTTTGCAGAAATGCCATAAGGGTTTTCATTGGAACCTAAATTGATCAAACCATTTTCGATACCAACTATTCTTTTAATGCCTTCCTCATTTCCCATTGATCTAAAAGAAATACCCAATCCCAATAATGCAAATGATGATTGTTGTAACCACTGACGGCGTGATGAGTGAGTTGACATACTCAGAAAGTTTTAGTAAAGGAAAAGCTACGTCAATTTTTAGAGAGCAAAAAGAAATTTATACGGAATAATGCTTTCATTTATGCATTTTTTATTGAATGAACGAGTTGTGCTAAAATGATAAATGTCATGGTTGTATTATTTCTTAAGAAGCAGGTTAATAACTTACGTGAATTAATATCAAATAAGTTTCACTATGGCAACAATTTTGCGGCTCCTGTAGTCCTAATAATTTTCGAAAACAATTGTTGAAACTTATTTTTTTACTTTAAAAATTGATTATTATGGCAAAAACTTCATATATCCCAAAAGGATATCACAATGTGACTCCATCATTGTCATTTAGAGGAGCAAATGCAGCCATCATTTGGTATAAAAATGTCTTTGGTGCAAAAGAAAAGATGAGATTGGACGGGCCTGACGGAAAGGTCATGCATGGAGAGCTTATTATTGGTGATTCATTAATTTTCGTGGCTGAAGAAAACCCACAGATGAAAAATAAAACGCCTCAGTCAACCAATGGTAATTCTATAAACCTGCATGTATATGTGGAAGATATAGATGAGACAATGAAAAAAGCGGTGCAGAATGGCGCAACGCTTATAATGCCAGCTGAAGATATGTTTTATGGTGACAGGGTAGGTCGTGTTGACGATCCGTTTGGATATGCCTGGGTATTGGCAACCCATGTTAAAGATGTTTCCGATACGGAAGTGCGACGCAAAGCAGAGGAAATGGCACAAGAGAATGCCTGATCATTTTTTTCCTAATTCAATTACTTCACAATTCTTAATATCAGAACCATCGATCGCAAAGCGAATGATGGTTCTGACTTTATGCCAACCTTGTTTGCCTGCAGCACCCGGATTTATGTGCAGGCAATTTATTTTATCATCGTAGATAACTTTCAGGATATGTGAATGACCACTGATGAATAGTTGCGGTGTATGAATTGCTAGTTCTTTTCTTGTCTCGGGATTATAATTGGGTGGCGAACCTCCAATATGCCGTATCATCACTTTTACTTGCTCACAATTAAAAACAAGTTGCTCCGGAAATTCATATCTTATTTCCTGTTCATCAATATTTCCATAAACTCCTTTTATTATTTTACTTTTTTCTTTTAATCTCATCGATACATCAGGACCAAAATCACCTGCATGCCACACTTCATCGCAATCTTTGAAATGTTCAAAAACTCTTTCATCAAGAAAGCCGTGTGTGTCTGATATTAGTCCGATTCTTGTCAAGCTAAAATGGTTTACATTTGAGATAGCAAATTACGCTAAATGCCTTTTCACAGAAACTTCACCTACTGGATCGATAAACGCAGATGGAAATATTATTTCCTGATGGTATCACTTGAATTATTTAGGAAGTCAGGAAGTCGATAAGTCCGGAAGTCGGAAAGATTTTTTCTTTTAAAACGAATGGACTTTCGGTCTTTACTGACTTTCCGTCTTTCTGACTTAATTTTAATTCAACTTTCAAATTTAAAGATCATGTCTCATTATTATAAACTCGGAAACATTCCTCATAAACGCCATACACAGTTTCGCAAGCCTGATGGAAAACTGTACAGCGAACAATTATTTTCTACAGTAGGATTCAGCGATGATTATTCATTGCTTTATCATTGTCATCCGCCTACACAGATAATAAAAACAGAACCACAGGTGGATGTGAGTCCGCAAGTGGCAGAAGAAAAAATGCTAAAGCATCGTTGCTTTGAAGGGTTTCATGTAAAGCCAGGTGGAGAATTTTTACAAAGCCGTGTGCCGGTGTTGGTGAATAATGATTGTCATATCGTGTTGGCAGCTCCACAAAGCGGAACTAAAGATTATTATTATAAGAATACTGATGCGGATGAAATGATCTTTGTGCATGAAGGCAGTGGTACGGTTCATTCGCAATATGGCGAGTTGCCTTTTGGTTATGGCGATTATATCGTTTTGCCGCGGGGAACGATCTATCAAATTGAATTCAATGATGACAAGAATCGTTTGTTCATCGTTGAATCATTTACGCCATTGCGTTTTCCCAAAAAATATATGAGTCGCTTTGGGCAGTTGATGGAACATTCGCCATATTGTGAAAGAGATATTCGGCCGCCTCAGGATCTGAAAACTTATGATCTGAAAGGTGATTATCTCATAAAAGCAAAGAAGCGTGGAATGATGTATGGTTTGCATTATGGTACGCATCCTTTTGATGTCATCGGTTGGGATGGTTGTTGCTATCCTTATATTTTTTCCATTCACGATTTTGAACCGATCACAGGTCGGGTGCATCAGCCACCACCTGTTCATCAAACTTTCGAAACGAATGCATTTGTTGTTTGCTCGTTTGTGCCGCGGTTATATGATTATCATCCGCAGGCAATTCCTGCGCCGTACAATCACAGCAATATCGATAGCGATGAAGTGATCTATTATGTTGATGGTGATTTTATGAGTCGCAAGAATGTAACTAGAGGAATGATCACATTACATCCAGCCGGTATTCCGCATGGTCCGCATCCGGGTGCTGTTGAAAAAAGTATTGGTGCAAAAGAAACAAAGGAACTAGCGGTGATGGTTGATACTTTTCGTCCATTGATGTTGACTAAGCAAGCACTCGATATTGAGAATACAAATTATATAATGAGTTGGGCGGAATAGAAGAAGATTTGAGATTGAATATTTAAGATTTAATATTTGTAACCAGCTTTTGTTCCCTGATTGAACTTTTGTTGCGACGCTCCATTCGGGGTTCTGTAACCCGATAGCTATCGGGTCTAATCATGTCATAAGACTGAGTTCACCTGAAATCGTAAATGAATTTCCTTAATTCGTTAAAGGCTTTACGATTTTCACCCTCTTTTTGCAACAAAAAGTATGGCAGGCAAAGTAACAATTCACAATCGTATGAGGATATGGCACCGGTATCTTGGTTTTTTTCTTGCTGGCATCATGGCCGTGTATGCACTTAGCGGTATCGTTCTCATCTTCAGGGATACGGATTTTCTTAAACAGGAAAAGCAAATTGAAAAAAGCTTAGCTCCTGGCCTTAAAGCAGAAGCTGTTGGACAAGCTATTCGTATACGTGATCTGAAAGCTGAAACAGAAACTGAAGAGCTTCTACAATTCAAACAAGGGACTTACAATAAATTGACAGGATTGGTAATTTATAAAGTAAGATCACTTCCCAAAGGGATCGAGAAACTTACACAGCTGCATAAAGCTTCTACGAAACAACCTTTATTTTATCTGAATGTTTTTTTTGGGATATCATTATTCTTTTTTGTGCTCTCATCATTTTGGATGTTTCTGCCAAATACAACGATCTTCAAAAAAGGGCTTTATTTTACTTTGGCTGGTGTTGTTGTTACCATCCTATTATTGGTTATATAGTTACTGCCTGATGAAAAATAAAAATGCAATTTCAATGAAAGAAAAAGAAATTTAGAGTACACGTCATATATCATCTCATTTTGACATTTACTTTTTCACATGTGCCTTATATGTTCCATTTGGTTGTGTTGAAGTAAGACCAATGGGTTTGTTCCCATCCATTTCAAATTGGATCTTATAGCCCGACATTCCTTTTATGGTAAAAGCATCAGTTGACAAAGGCACCAGTTCGAAATCGCCCTGGCCGGGTGCAGATACCCAAAGAGCATTGTCTTTTATCATAGTCGTGGCAGTAAGAGAAATAGTTTCAAATTCAAAAGCCCCAACATATTTTTCCAATTCTTTTGCAGTAAGTGTGAATGTTGCTTTGCCTTCCAACTGGTCAAGTTTGTGTTTGGTTTCTTCACTCTTAGTTATCGCATACGCTTTTTTATAATTGGCTATTGCTTTCACAGTATCTTTTTGAACAATCAAAACATCTGCATACGAATCGTACACATTGCCACTTTGAGGATAGTTTTCAATATTCATTTCAAATAAAGCCGCCGCTTTTGGATACTGTTTAAGTGAAAGTGCATTATATCCCAAACCGTTTATCTGCATTTCCGGGGGAGAAACCTTAAAGCCGAATTCTTTTGAGACTGTTTGGTAATGTTTTTTCATCCTCGTAATTATTTCAGTACCCGGCTCCATAAAATCTGCACGGGTAAACGTAAAACGATACCAGCTAAAAATAAAACGCAGTCCATCATATTCACTGATCAGCGGTACTGAACCATGATCATCATCTCCATAATACTTGCTCGCATACTTCAACCCATTTTGAGAATTGGCTTTTATAAATTTATCCATTGCAAAAATTGAACGTATATGCCTTGTATCTACAGTAGTATCCTTTTTTAGTTTCTCTAATGTCATTCCTTCGGACATTGTATTAGCAATACCTACATACAAACTTGTACCATTATATTTTTGTGATGTGAGTTTCTTTTGTGTGGCTTTTAAAAACTGCTCTTTATCATACCACATACTTGGGTCAATGGCTATATAGGCATTAAATAGTTTGGTATGATTGGTAATCGTATTCATTACTATCAGTCCGCCAAATGAGTGACCTATCAATACTCTAAAAGGCTGTGTAGGATATAGTGAATCAATATGCGGCATCAATTCTTTTTCCATGAAAGCTGTAAAATTTTCACCGCCACCTGTACTTTTTGAAAAATTACTATCCATCATAGGCGGATCGCTTGTGATATGTGTTGGTGTCAGATCCCTTGTTCTGTCCGTGTTTGGAATACCGACAATGATCATTTCCGGAACGATCGTATTGCCATTTACCTGGCTTAATTGCTGTATCATTCCCACTACTGATTCAAAATGGCCGTCACCGTCGAGCAGGTAAACAACAGGATAACGTTGCCCGGGATTTTGCATTCCTGCTTTCATATTTGGAAGATATACCCAAACCTTTCTTGGTTCTTTAAGAATAGTTGAATACACGCTGTCAACTTTTCCAATTACAATTTTATTATCTGTTTGTGCACGACTGCCCAATGAGATAATTATGAACAGGATGAATAGAATATTATTTTTCATATCGTATCATTAAATGTTAGAATAAAAAGATCTTCTAGTCAAATGTATCTCAATTTCTATTCATTCGTTTATTGCAATTTCTTCTATTATAAAACAAATGGCCATCTGAACAGATGGCCATTTAAAATCAAATATTAAATATCTAATCAATCTCCATTCCAGAATATGCCGATATTATAATAAACATGTTTCAGCTCGTCAATTTTTAAAGCTTCGTTCTTGTTTGTGGCATAATTGAAACCAACATTGGCGTGGAGGCCGAAGTAATTACTAAATCTATATAACAAGCCTGCCTCAGGCCGTGCTACAAAACCCCAGTTATCTTCTTCGCTGACAAAGATGTTATAATATGCGCTTTGCTCACTGTATTGTGCACCAAGACCAATACCGGCATAGGGCTTTATTTTATCACCGCCATTAAAGTAATAATGAGCATTTAGGTACATTGGCAATGTATATACCTGGTGAACGAAATCTGTATAAATCTGCCTGGAGCCATCAGGCTTGTCATAAACTTTTGGTGGTACATATTGTTCAAATGAATTCCAACTGAATCCAATACCTACACTCATATTGGGTTTAAGAAATCTGCGATACTCAAGATTTCCACCGGCCAACGATGTCTCTTTAAGATAATTAGTACTTAGTGGAGTGGCGATTTGCCAGTTAAGTGTCGCAAAATTATCAAGATGCCAATTTGTTTGTGCATTGATTGAACCAATGCAAGCAGTACAAATAAATATTAGTATGATTAATTTTTTCATGTTGTAAGATTTTACTTGGTGAGGTAAGTGGATTGAGCGAAAGCCTGGTTGATCGCTGTTGTTGTGAGATCGGCATTTGTTTGATTGTTTGTAGTACTGAATACTCCAAACATAGTCGCACCCCAAAGAGCTCTTACGTTATGATTGGTGCCCTGGTTTTTTATATCAAAAAGATAAAGGGTTGAGGTTCCGATCGTGTAGGTGTAAGTTGTGCACCATGGATAATAATATCCACCACAATAATAGCAGCCCCAATACCAGGGAGGATAATATCCATACCAGCCATCCCACCATCCGCCGCAAACTGCTGTGCGGGTAATGTCTTTAATAACGGTAAGCCTGAACCCAAGATCTGGAAGTCCTTGAGCCCGGGGTTTAAATGTATAACCCCTGGTGGTCATATTGGCTTTAACTGCATCGACCATTTGCTTAGCCATAGGACCGGTTAAGATGCTGTCAGTGGAAGCAGATGCAACAATACTTACTGTGTCAGAAATAAAGAAAGTGGCGTAGTTACTAAAATTAGCTGCCAGGTCCCGGTCGGTAGCGACAACCTGTTCAAGTTTGAGATCTTCTGTATTAGGTTCTTTTCGGCAGGAGCATAATACCGATACGAATAGGATAACCAGGAAGGTCTTTAGTTTCATACGATTTTAATTAAGGTTTACGATTAATGTTGTTCTTAGACAATGAAGGTAATTTAAATGCTGCAAAGAATTTTCAACCCAACTAAAAAAGAGACAAACAATGCGAATGGTTATTAAAAAGCAGCAGCCTTGCCGATATTAAATATCAATTAATGGCTATAGGTGGCTTTGCGGTGGTGTTTAATGGATAGGCAATTATCAGCTACCACAAAAGAAGTTGAGAAAAATCCTTTCCCGGGTACCCAAACTTTTTTATATTCGGATACTAAAATCTTACAATATGGTAAAACTTGGTCAATTACAGCGTGGCGATATTGTAATGGTAAATGATGAGGGCTTGATGCGTGAAGGAACTGTTGTGCAAACTAATGGCGAAGAACACATGGCGCTTATAGATAATGGTATCCAGGAATTCTGGTATGCCCAGCAAGACATTTTTCCTGTAGCCCTCGATGAATCTCAATTGATGAAATTCGGTTTTGAGAAGGAACCATTGGATGGGAACGCCATAAAGTATAAAAAAGGGGTCTTTAGGCTGGTTACCCCAACATCCGGCGATTTTTCCAAATTGGACATGTGGTATCGGGAAGATAACCGCCATTTTCATGTACCAATTGCTGTCCATGAACTTCAGAATCTCCATTCCCAAATGACCAAAGTGCCTTTAGAACGGCCATGAGAGCCTGATTTCAAGGCGTTTCAGTCTACTATAATTTGCTTTTAAAGAAGCCGGGAAAAAAAATCCTGGTTTTTTTATTTTTAAGATTGATACTCTTATCTTTGCGCTCCCAAAAAAACTATGTCAAAACAAGCCCTGATCAAGCAAGACGGTACCATTATCGAGGCACTATCAAATGCTATGTTCAAGGTAAAGCTGGAAAATGGGCATGAAATACTGGCAACGATCTCTGGTAAAATGAGAATGAACTATATACGCATATTACCGGGAGATAAAGTAGGAGTAGAAATGAGTCCATATGATTTGACAAGGGGAAGAATAATTTTTAGATACAAATAAGAAAATAGCTAAAGCGAAATAAAATGAAAGTAAGAGCATCAATTAAGAAACGCAGTGCAGATTGCAAGATCGTTCGTCGCAAAGGCAAGCTGTATGTTATCAACAAAAAGAATCCTCGCTTCAAACAAAGACAAGGATAATTTTTAATTCAAAATTCAAAATTTAAAATAGAATATGGCTCGTATTGCCGGTGTTGATTTACCAAAAAATAAAAGAGGAGAAATAGGACTTACCTATATATATGGTATTGGTCCCTCTACTGCGAAATTTATTCTGGATAAGAATAGTATTGATCGTAATAAGAAAGTGAGCGATTGGAATGATGAAGAATTGAATGCAATTCGTAATACGATCACTGAAGAATTGAAAGTGGAAGGTGCACTGCGCAGTGAAGTACAGATGAGCATTAAGCGTTTGCTTGATATCGCCTGCTACCGTGGTTTGCGTCATCGTAAAGGATTGCCGGTTCGTGGTCAGCGTACAAGAACAAATAGCCGTACAAGAAAAGGTAAGCGTAAAACAGTTGCCGGTAAAAAGAAGGCACCTAAAAAATAATTCCTCGCCTTCGGCTCGGAATGACAAGTCTCTTGTCATTCTGAACGAAGTGAAGGAGACTTACATAAAATTGAATCAATACCAGATCGCTTCGTAAGTCAGCTGTAGGATTGATTCACATCTTAGAAATAAGGTGAAGATTAAAAAACAAAAGATTACCTCAGAACAACAATTATGTCAAAAGCAAAAGAAACGCAGCAGCCACTAAGTGCAAAAGCTGCCGCAAAAAAGAGAATTGTAAAAGTTGATTCGTACGGAGATGCACACATTACTGCAAGTTTCAACAATATCATCATTAGCTTAACAAACAAGAACGGCCAGGTAATTTCCTGGAGCAGTGCCGGCAAAATGGGATTTAAGGGTTCAAAAAAGAACACTCCTTATGCTGCACAATTAGCTGCCGGTGATGCTGCAAAAACTGCACTTGACGCTGGTTTGAAAAGAGTGGATGTATATGTAAAAGGTCCGGGTGCAGGACGTGAAAGTTCTATCCGTGCAATTGCACAAAGTGGGATTGAAGTTGTGATGATCAAAGACGTGACACCGCTTCCACACAATGGTTGCCGTCCGCCTAAGAAGAGAAGAGTTTAATAGTGCGTATATGCACAATAACTATTATACATGTGGATCGTTGATCATGTTGGCAGTTATTGTTGCTTTTATACTCATAATTCGAAGAAGAAATAGAAAGTCATAATTGCTTTGAAAGGATCAGAGCAGTTCATTATAAAAAAGGGTGCCCGATTAATTTTTTACGATTTTTTACCGATCGTAGCACCGTTTCAAAAAAAATCGAAATGAATAAAAACTATGGCACGTTACACTGGTCCAAAGACCAAGATTTCCCGCATTTTTGGTGAGCCTATCTTAGGCAATGGCAAATGGCTGAATAAAAACAGCAACCCTCCGGGTCAGCATGGAGCACAACGTAAGCGTAAAAGCTTAGGTGAATATGCTCTTCAGCTTCGTGAAAAACAAAAAGCTAAATACACTTACGGTGTATTGGAGAAACAATTCCGCAAAACATTTGAAGAAGCAGCACGCCGCAAAGGTGTGACAGGTGAAAACCTGATCAAATTGTTGGAAGCAAGATTGGACAATACTATCTATCGTATGGGTATTGCTCCTTCACGTCCTGCAGCAAGACAATTGGTAAGCCACAAACATATTACTGTAAATGGTGATGTAGTGAATGTTCCTTCTTTCCAATTAAAAGCTGGAGATGTTATCAGCATTAAAGAAAGCAGCAAGACAAGAACTTCAGTTACCAGCCCGATCAAAGGAAAGAATCCTAAGTTCAGCTGGATCGACTGGAATGAAACTCAATTGCAAGGCACATTTATTACTTATCCTGAAAGAGAAAGCGTACCTGAAAATATTAAGGAGCAGTTGATCGTCGAGTTGTACAGCAAGTAATCGTGAGTGGTGAGTTGTGAATGGTGAGTAAAGAATGGGAAGTACAAGAGTGCGACGCAACAGGTGACAAATAGTAGTAATAGAGTTGGGCTAATAAATATTTAAAAACAAAAATCTAAAATTAAAATATGGCTATTCTAAATTTCCAGAAGCCTGATAAGATCATCTTACAAAAGGCTACCGACTTTGAAGCTCAATTTGAGTTTCGTCCTTTGGAACCGGGATTTGGCGTTACTATCGGTAATGCTCTTCGCCGTGTATTATTAAGTTCATTGGAAGGGTATGCGATTGTGGGTGTGAAGATCGATGGGGTAGATCATGAATTCGCAACTATTAAAGGTATTGCTGAAGATGTGGTGGAAATTTTATTGAACCTGAAGCAGGTTCGGTTTAAGAAAGTGGTTGATCATGAAGTAAGCAATGAAAGGGTTATGTTGTCAATAAAGAATCGTTCTGAATTTATTGCAGCAATGATCGGCGAAGGAACACAAAGTTTCCAGATTATGAATCCTGAATTGTTGATCTGCACATTGGATTCTTCTGCTAAATTGGATATCGAATTGACTATTGGTAAAGGTCGTGGTTATGTACCTGCAGAAGATAACAAACCAAAAGATGCGATCCTGGGTTATATTCCTATTGATTCTATTTACACTCCTATAAAGAATGTAAAATATACAATTGAAAATACCCGTGTGGAGCAACGTACTGACTATGAGAAATTGATCATGGAAGTTGCTACCGATGGTACGATCCATCCTGAAGAAGCAGTAAAACAAGCTTCACGTATTTTGATCCAGCATTTGATGATCATTACGGATGAGAACATCACATTTGATAATAAAGAAGAGAAGAAAGAAGACCTGGTGGATGAGCAAACATTGCAACTCCGCAAGATCCTGAAAACTCCTCTTGAAGATCTTGATCTTTCTGTTCGGGCATTCAACTGTTTGAAAGCAGCAAAAATTAATTCATTAAGCGAATTAGTTCAGTACGAACAAGAAGACCTCATGAAGTTCCGCAACTTCGGACAAAAATCTCTTGCTGAAATTGAGCAAGTGTTGAATGAAAGAGGTTTGCATTTTGGAATGGACCTGGGTAAGTTAGGATTGGATAAAGATGATTTCTGAAAATTTCAAGATTTCTGATTTCTTTAAATTTTGAAACCAGGAATCTTGAAACATTAATAACGTAGGCTGCAATTCCTGACACGGTGCAGCCGAATAAAAACTTAACGTCATGCGTCACGGAGACAAAATCAAAAATCTAAGCAGAACGAAATCCCACAGGGATGCGTTGCTTAGTAATCTTGCAGTTGCTTTGATCACTCACAAAAAGATCGTTACAACTGTAGCAAAAGCAAAAGCTTTGCGTGTTTATGTAGAGCCATTAATTACAAAAAGCAAAACAAACACTACTCATCAGCGTCGTGTTGTATTCAGTTATTTGCAGGATAAAGAAGCAATCACTGAATTGTTCAGCACTATTGCTGAAAAGATTGCTGGTCGTCCTGGTGGTTATACACGTATCATTAAACTCGGTGCCCGTACGGGTGACAATGCTGAAATGGCATTGATCGAACTGGTTGACTTTAATGATATCTATGGTAAGGGTAAAGGTGAAACTAAAGAAGCAACGAAGAAAACTCGTCGTAGCCGTAGTACGAAGAAAACTGCTGATACAGCAGAGGAAGCTACAACGGAAGGGAAAAGCGAAGAATAACAAGACATCTCTTCATATCCAAGGGCTCTCCTCAAAAGGGAGAGCTTTTTTGTTGCTATCAACACAAAGAATTTGACTTAAATTTGAAACACTTGCTTGCCGGCATTAAATAAAATCTAAAGGAACAGATCAAATGAGTAATACATCTTCGGCAGCATTGGAAAGATTCAGAAATTTTGTTGGCGTTAAATTTCAACTGTACAATAGCTTATTCACTTCGTTACCTTTTCACCGGATCGAAAAGACGGGGATCTTGCTTTCATTATTTCTTTCCGTTTGTGAAGATGGTTTCAAGAAGAAGCAAAGCCCCAAACAGATCATCGAAGATTTTTTTAATAAACATACATCTTCCTTAAAAGAGGAAGATAAACTTGACCTGCTATTTCGTTTTGTTCAATATGCCGAAAGACAAGTTGTATTATTTGATGCATTAGAGGATGCTGCATTTCGTGAAGTGAATGATATGAATGGGGTAGGTACATTAAAGCATCTTGAGTCGGAAGTAATGCAGGAAAAATTGCAGGATAAGCTTTCGCAAAAATTAAAGGACTTTAATGTCTTGCTTGTTTTGACTGCACATCCAACTCAATTTTATCCCGGACCTGTTCTTGGTATCATCAATGATCTTTCAAAAGCATTGGCGGAGAATAATGCAAGCCAGGTAAATGTTTTATTACAGCAGTTGGGTAAAACACCTTTCTTTAAACACCAAAAGCCAACACCGTATGATGAAGCTATAAGTCTTATCTGGTATTTGGAAAATGTTTTTTACGCTGCGGCGGGAAGAATTGCTTCGTTCTTTAAAAATCATTTCTCTGATTTGTTACCGAACGGTCATTCCGTGATCAGCATGGGCTTCTGGCCAGGTGGTGACAGGGATGGAAATCCTTTTGTAACTGCTGCAACCACATTACAAGTTGCCGAAGCATTACGTGGCGCTATTATTAAGTGTTATTATCTTGAAATAAGAAGGCTGAAAAGAAGACTCACTTTTGAGGGAGTTGATGTTTTATTGGCTGATCTTGAAAAGAAACTTTATAATAATCTTTTTGTACCCGGTCAAATAACTGACATCACCCAAAACGAGATCTTAAAAACGCTGAATGAGATCAGGGATATTTTGATCTACAAACACAATAGCCTCTTCTTACATCTTGTAAACAACCTGAAAAATAAAGTTGAGATTTTCGGGTTGCATTTCGCATCGTTGGATGTACGACAGGAAAGTTCTGTTCATGGAACCGTTATTGAATCATTTGCTGGAAAAGTAAAAGAGATACCTGGAAACTATTCATCATTAAGTGAAGATGAAAAGATAAAAATACTTTCTAACCTGCAGCCTGTTGATCCGTCATTGGTGACCGGTGACGAAATTCAAAAAGATACTATTGAATCCGTCCAGGTCATAAAACAAATTCAAAAATATAATGGTATACAAGGTTGTGATCGTTATATCATTAGCCAGTGCAACAGTGCGTTGAATGCAATGGAAGTGTATGGTTTGTTTTTATTAGGTGGCTGGAAAAAAGAAGAGTTGAATATTGACATTGTTCCTTTATTCGAAACCATTGATGATCTGAAAGGTGCTGCTTCTATCATGAAAAAATTATATACCAATGAAGAGTATAAAAAGCATTTGAAAAGAAGAAATAATAACCAGGTGATCATGGTTGGGTTTAGTGATGGAACAAAGGATGGTGGTTATTTAATGGCGAACTGGAGTATCTATAAAGCAAAAGAAGAATTAACAGCTATTTCAAAAGAATGTGGAATAGATGTTGTGTTTTTTGATGGCCGTGGCGGTCCGCCTGCAAGAGGGGGCGGTAAAACACATAAGTTCTATGCATCGTTGGGAAAAAATATTTCGAGTAAAGAGATCCAGCTTACTGTGCAGGGGCAAACGGTTAGTTCAAATTTCGGAACGATCGATTCTGCGCAGTATAATATGGAACAATTGATCCATGCCGGTATATCGAACGGGATCCTTGAAAATAAAGAAACAGATCGTGAGGAGAATAGAGAAAGCAGGGAAAGTCTTGTTCAGCAACTAGCGGATATAAGTTTTGATTCTTATAATCAATTAAAAAATCATCCTGATTTTACAGATTATTTAGTTCATGCAAGTCCGTTAAGATTTTATAGTGACACAAATATTGGAAGCCGCCCCGCAAAACGTGGAGCATCGTCGAAGTTTTCATTAAAGAGTTTGCGTGCCATTCCTTTTGTTGGCGCTTGGAGTCAACTCAAACAAAATGTAACTGGGTATTTTGGTGTTGGCACCGCATTGCAAAAATTGGAACAGCAAGGAAAGTTTCCCGCTGTTAAAAAGCTTTACAATGAATCTTTATATTTCAAAACGCTTCTGGATAATTGCGAGATGGCGATGATCAAATCTTTCTTCCCGTTGACGGCACATCTGGCAGACCACCCAAAGTTTGGCGAGATATGGCAAATAATTTTCAAAGAGTATGAGCTAACCAAACAATATGTACTTCGGTTATCTGGTAAAACAGAATTAATGGATGATTATCCAATTGAGCAACTATCTATTCAAATGCGTGAGCGGATCGTATTGCCACTTCTTACAATTCAGCAATATTCAATGATACGTGTAAGAGAGATGGAAGAGGGGCTTATTAATGCGCCGGTAAAGAGCACATATGAAAAGTTATTGATGCGTTGTTCATTTGGGATCATTAATGCTGGCCGCAATTCTGCGTAATTCAAACGACTTCAATTTAAACCACGTAGACACAGTGTCACAGAGAGTCACAAAGCCTCTGTGTTTCTTTGTGCCTTAGTGTCTCCGTGATTCAAAAAAGCTGAATAAAGAACAGAAAGTACAAGTGTGCGACGCAACAAAAGCTGAATAGCATTAATAATGTTGGGTTAATAAAAAAGCCCCTGTAGAAACAAGGGCCGGTAATGCTTATGTCTGCTAAAAAAATAAAATTTTAAGATCCCACCTTCTTTGACCAAATGATTGGGTTACAACTATGATATAGCCGCAATTAATAAGAAAAAATTATTCGTATGAAACAAGCTTTGTGAGAGGCAAAAAACAACCGGAGATAAATGAATGCTTAGTGTTGCATTCGGTAATTATATATATTAATACCGGGGGATCAATAAAAGTAGCCCGGGATAAAATAAATGTTTCGGCAAGCAAACAAATGAAAGTAAAAGGAAAGAAAGGCCCTCCGTAGAAACGGACGGCCTCAACGATTGCTTGCCATATGAAAAGAAACTTGATGAAAATGCCTTGCGGCTAAGTTCAAATTCCTTTATTAATGTTACAAACACTTAGTATTAATTTTTTATTACTTAGAATGAATAAACTGCTGCCAGCAAAAAGTTGCTTGCAGATTTTTTTGGAGCACCTTCTTTATCATAGAAAACTGCCTGGCTTGCATTATCCATTCTGAATTCAGGTATGAAAATAAAACCACCTGCTTTGAAATTTGCTGAAATAGTAGTTGCAAAAATGTTACCACCTTCTGGAGCTATTGCAAACATTTTAAGCTGGTTGTCATCATTGAAATATTCACCACGAAGTGTTAGACCAAACCATGGTTTAGGATCAACATTAAGATATAAGGCAGATCCCCACCAACTTTTACCATCCATATTTTTAGCGCCATCCCAGTATTGTGTGCTGTTAACTGTTCCATTAAACCCAATGTTAAACTTGTCGCTGAGTTTAGCCGTAACTACCGCATCAAACTGGCTGACTTTTGAGGTGTCAGGTGCTTTGCCTCCTACATAATTCAAAAAGATTTTCACATTATCACTTGCAGCAAGGCTGTACTGGGCGAGCACAAATTTTTTATTAATAAAGCCATCCGGTGGAGTTCTATAATCAGTTGCATTTGAAATACCGATCATAAAACCATGTTTCCCTTTTGTTATATCAGCTTTTAGACCAGTATGAGAAAACGGTCCATTGGTAAACATATAGCTCATGCTATAGTTGCGATTCAACTGCGGATCGAGTAATTCATAACCAACATGCGTTCCCCAGGTACCTGCAGAAAACTTAAGCCAATCGGCAGGAGAGTAGGTAACATATGCTTGTTTTATTGCTTGTGTTATTCCTTCATCAGTATAAGCAAACTCTTTTGCACGGGGACCAAATCCAAGGTCTAACACAGCGCCAACTTTATTTCCTTTGTGTTCTAGCTTCACACTGGCCATTCCTATTGCAAAACTGTTATGTGTGCCGGTAAAGCTTGTGTAATTGTTTGCTTTAGTTTTTGCAAAATCATATTTGTAATAAACATCAGCCGAACCAGTAATTATCAGTGCTGGTTTAGCTTCTTCTGTTTCAGTAGTTGGAGTTGCGGTAGTATCTGAAGTTACTGAAGCTACCTGTGCATTAGTAAAAAGACCTACGGTAATGGCGGCTAGCGCCACGAAAATTTTTCGTAACATTGTAATGATTTTAATTGTTATTTAAAATTGGTACAGCCCTGAACTTTGACAGAAGTTCAATCAGGCTGTACCTTTTCTTTATACGTGTTTTTCAGCGGGTGTTTCTTTTATCTCACCGTTGTGGTGAACCAGTAAATGACCCTGCATGTATTTTTCATTATGTTGTGTTTCATCGAGACCAAGCTCTTCTTCCAGTTCAGAAACACGCATTGGTACTACGAAGTTGATGAATTTGAATATTCCGTATGAAACTGTAAAGCTGTAAAGAACTACTATTCCCATCGCTTTGAACTGAGTAAAGAAGAATTCAGGATTGCCATAAAACAAACCATTAGGACCAGCACTGTTAACAGCGGTACTTGCAAAAACACCAGTTAATAACATACCAACCATACCACCTAAACCATGACAAGGAAATACATCGAGTGTATCATCCAATGTAGATCTTTGTTTGATAGAAACAGCGATGTTTGAAACTACTGCACCTACCAAACCCACGATGATGCTTTGTGGAATGCCAACAAAACCGGCTGCTGGTGTAATAGCAACAAGACCAACGACAGCACCGATACAGAATCCAAGAACAGATGGCTTCTTTCCTTTAATAACATCAAAGAACATCCAGGTAAGACCTGCAGATGCTGCAGCTGTTGTTGTTGTGCCAAATGCATTAACTGCTAAAGAAGTTGCACCTACTGCAGAACCTGCATTGAACCCAAACCAACCAAACCAAAGTAGACCAGTTCCAATTAATACATATGGAACATTTGCTGGCGGGATCTCCCTGTTCTCAACATGCGATTTTCTTCTTTTCAAAACCATGGCGCCAGCTAACGCAGCACAACCGGCGGTAATATGCACAACTGTACCACCTGCAAAATCCCATGCACCCATTTTAGCAAGGAATCCTTCCGGGTGCCAGTTCCAATGCGCTACTGGTGCATATACTAATAAAGAGAATAAAACAATAAAGAGTATAAAAGAAGTGAACCGGATCCTTTCTGCTAATGCTCCTACTACCAGGCCTGGAGTGATGACCGCAAACATCAATTGGAATAAAGAAAATAACGTAAGCGGAATTGTATTTGCCAAAGGCCAGGCGGCATGTCCTTTTACATTATGAAAAAAAGCAAAGGTGGTGGGATCGCCGATGAAACCATTGACTGATTCACCAAAAGCAAGGCTGAATCCGCAAACGACCCAAAGTATACCTACAACACCTGCAGCAACTACACTTTTGATCATTGTTGAAATAACATTTTTACGGTTTACCATTCCACCATAAAAGAATGCAAGACCCGGAGTCATTAAAAAAACAAGGGCTGTTGATACAAGAACCCAGGCAATATCAGCACTGTTGTATTGCGGGTCTTTTTCTCCAGGCACATAATCTGCAATTGGTTTTACAAACATTGCCACGAGGGCGACTGCAACGAGCAGGACAAATGGAATAATTTGCTTAGCTGTTTTCTTACTCATAATCGTTGTGTGTTTTTAGTTGTTTATTAATCCGGCAGGCAATCAAATATACTATTCAAGTAGACTAACATCTGTTCAACTAATACATAAAAATTATTATAATGTGAAAATGATGGTGATAATCTCATTTTATCGTCATTAATTGGCTAAAATGAAAAAAGTTGCCGACTATGGCAACTCATTATAATAAAATATAATTTGATGTTTATACGGAGAGTATAGAAGCTTCTCTTCGTTCTAAAAGTGATTGACCTGTGGTTAAAAACTCATCGATCTTTCTTGCACATTCGCGGCCTTCACTAATAGCCCATACAACTAAAGATTGGCCACGGCGTATATCACCGGCTGCAAAGATCTTATTGATATTGGTCTTATAAGTTTTTTCGGATGCTCTTACATTTCTTCTTTCATCTAATTCAACATCTAACTGCTGAAGCAATCCATCATACTGAGGATTTATAAATCCCATTGCAAGTAATGCAAGCTCACAGGGAATCTCTCTTTCACTTCCCGACACTTCAACAAATGATGCAGGCTTGCCGTCTTCCGTGATCTTCCATTCAAGGTCCACGA
>JBIOVR010000076.1:0-10858 GCA_044867875.1 Chitinophagaceae bacterium | reverse complement strand
TGGATGATCAAAAGAATGACTGGAAAAAAGCGGCTTCTAAAGATAAGATCACATGGATGTCAGGAATTGATCCGGGAGGATGGGATGCAATGGCTGCAACAAAATGGCAGGTGGATGCAATACCAGCTTCGTTTCTAATAAATAAAAATGGGGATGTAGTGGCGATCAATCTTGAAAAGGATGATCTTGAAAAGAAGATCAAAGAACTGCTTGGGTTATAAAATTAAAAATGAAAAGATTTTTACCTGTACTCCTGGTGTTCATAGGAATCAATACTACAGCGCAGGAACTTTTTCCATATACAGAACCGGCCTCTAACATGCCGGCCAAATCAATGAGCCTGAAGTTGAATGCTATGTTTGGCAATGGTGTTCATGGTAACAAGATGGATCAGCGTTATAGCCCGGAAGTTATGTTTGGGATAAATAAAAAATGGATGCTGCATGCAGGTCTTACTTTTTCTAACATGTATGAAAGTTTTTTTTATTACGAGTCAGCAAGAGTATATGCTAAGTATCGTTTCCATTCAAACGATGATGTACACAAACATTTTCGTATGGCTGCATTTGCTACAGCAGCATACAGCAGGAATCATCTTCAGCATAATGAATTAAACTTAATGGGGGATCATAGCGGTGTACAAGCTGGGCTAATTGCTACACAGCTTTGGAATAAACTCGCTTTGTCTGGTACCGCAAGCATTATTGAAGTATTGGATGAAAAAAGAAATGAGAAGCCACAGCAGTATGCTTTTCAAAGTTTGAATTATTCTTTGTCTGCTGGTTATCTTGTTTTGCCATTCGAGTATAAAGATTACAATCAAACAAACCTCAACATCTACGCTGAGTTGTTAGGCGGACAAAATCTTGATTGGGAATACGAAAAATATTACCTCGATCTTGCTCCATCATTACAGTTGATCTTCAAAAGCACCAGCAAATTGAATCTTGGTTATCGCTTTCAATTGAAGAGTGATATTTACAGGAATATGAAAAGTAGCTGGATGATAAGCTACGAATATATTTTCCTGAATGCGCTGCAAAAGAAGTCTGCGAAGTGAGATAAATCATGAAAAATGATTTGCCAGGATGACCTCAGTCATTTTAATAAAGAGTTCCTATTTCTAATTTTACCCCGAAATGAAAAGAATAGTGGTATCCATATTAGCTGTTTTTTATCTAGCCTCTTCAGTGGGTGCCACGGTTCATTTACATTATTGCATGGATAAGTTCATTGATTGGAGCTTATTGAAAGATGGAGACAAATGCAATAAGTGCGGAATGGAAAAAGATGGCGGTTGTTGTAAGGATGAAAATAAGTTTGTAAAAAATAATATTGATCAGAAAGTCGCTGAGTCTTCTTTCCAACTTATACAGATGGCAGCGGTTAATTCACCAGCTGCTTTTATACATACTACTGAATATTATGTAACTTCTATAACTCAGGAAAATTCCTTCGACCACGCACTACCGCGAAGTAATAGCGTCGGAATTTATCTTCTTAACAGCGTTTTCCGTCTTTAGATTTCTGTTAGTTATTGGCTGTGTTCCGATAGTTATCGGCGCCGGCCTTTTGGCGTTTGTATTACATTTTTAATTTTCAAAATTATTTATATGAAAAAGATTATGACGCTGTTGATAGCAGCTTTGACTATCAGTTCTGTTACTGTTTTTGCGCAGGAAAAAGCAGGGAAAAAAGACACCACTCAAAATACTGTTCTATACACATGTCCAATGCATCCGGATGTCAAGATGGAAAAGGCGGGGAAATGTCCTAAATGCGGTATGGAATTATCATTAAGCAAAAAAGAAGAAATGAAGATTGCTGTAACAAAGAACTATACCTGCCCTGTTCATGCTGATGTAGTTAGTGATAAATCTGGCAAATGCCCTCAGTGCGGGAAAAAATTGTCTCTTTCAAATAAAGAACAAATGAAATCTGAAGTAATGAAAACATATTGCTGCAGTATGCATCCGGATATGATTAGTGACAAGCCCGGCAAATGTTCAAAATGCGGAATGGATTTAATAGTGAAAAAAGCAGGAGCTGAAAAAAATTAATGATAGGTTAGTAAAGGGAGCAACTCAATTGAGTTCCTCCCTTCCCAAACTTTTAATTGTAATGTTATGAAATCATGTAAATATCTTTTATTCATTGTCACAGTATTCGCATCGCTTGATCTAACAGCGCAGGTTAATAAAAGTAAAGACAGCACAGTTTCTTTAAGAGTCAGCGGCGCTTGTGAAATATGTAAAGACCGTATTGAAAACGCATTGAAGATAAGAGGTGTAAGATCCGCCAATTGGAATGTTGATAGTAAAATGCTGACTTTAGTTTACAGTCCTACTATTATTTCCCTGCTGAAAGTAAATAAGATAATTGCCGAAGTGGGACATGATACAGAATTAGAAAAAGCAAAAGATGCTGTCTATAATGAATTACCTGAATGTTGTTACTATAGAAAAAAAGATGTGATTGAAAACAGCCTGCAAATGGCTGATGCTGTAGATCATACCGGTAAAATAAAAGGAGTTGTTCTCGAAGAGGATAAAAAAGGCTCATTCAAGTCTTTGCCTGGCGCATCAGTTACCTGGTTAGGAACAAATAAGGGAACATTCACTGACAGTTCAGGTATTTTTTTTATTCCGCAGGATGAAAACTCAAGTCGCCTTATCGTGAGCTATGCCGGGTATACGGCTGATACGATAACTATAAGTGATAGAAAGGAATTAAAAATCATTCTTGCATCAGGCAAGCAGTTAAGTGAAGTAAAAATATTTGCAAAACAACGTTCTACATATTTGTCTGCATTAAGTCCGATTCGTACGCAAGTAATGACAGAGAGGGAATTATTCAAAGCAGCTTGCTGTAACCTTAGCGAAAGTTTTGAAACCAATCCTTCAGTTGATGTTTCATATAACGATGCAGTTACAGGTAGTAAACAAATTCAGTTGCTGGGTTTAAGTGGAAATTATACTCAGCTAACAGTTGAAAATCTTCCCGGTCCACGGGGAATTGCAACTCCATTGGGTTTAAATTCTATTGCAGGACCATGGGTTGAATCGATACAGTTGAATAAAGGGGTAGGCTCAGTGGCAAATGGTTTTGAAAGTATTGCCGGGCAGATCAATATTGAATTAAAGAAGCCAGAGAAAGCTGAACGTCTTTATGCAAATGCCTATATAAATGACATGGGTAAAACAGATTTGAATCTTGTCCTTACACAGAAGCTTGGCAAAAAATGGAGTACAGCATTCTTACTACATGATGATTTCTTAAATAACAAGTCGATCGACTTTAATAATGATGGCTTTCGTGATCTGCCAACCGGAAATCAGTTTAGTGCAATTAATCGCTGGAAGTATGAAGATGGGAAAGGCTTTATAACACAGTTTGGGTTTAAATATTTAAATGATAACAGAACAGGAGGCGAAACCGCTTATAACCCGGATGATGATAAGTTCACAACTAATCATTATGGACTTGGGATTAACATTAAAAGATTTGAGGGTTTTGCAAAGATTGGCTATGTATTCCCGGAGAAGAAGTATAAAAGTATCGGCTTGCAACTTTCTGCATTTGATCATCAACAGAATTCATATTTTGGGCTAACATCCTATAATGCAGGGCAGAATAATTTATATGCTAACCTGATCTATCAATCTATTATTGGAACTACCGCCCATAAATTCAGGACAGGGTTAAGTTTTGTTTCAGATAAATACAATGAGGATTTTAAATCTATAAATTTTAAAAGAACAGAAACTGTTCCTGGTGCATTTTTCGAATATACATTTACACCAGTGGAAAAGTTTAATATCGTAGCGGGACTTCGTGCTGATCATAATAGTTTGTTTGGCTGGTTTGCAACGCCACGTTTGCATGTACGATATGAACCAGTAAAAGGTACAACCATTCGTCTAAGCGCTGGTCGTGGTCAGCGAACAGCAAACATTTTTGCGGAGAACATGAGTGTGTTTGTGAGCTCAAGACAAATAAATATTTTATCAGCTTCGGCAGGCAAAGCCTATGGACTTGATCCTGAAATTGCGTGGAATAAAGGGATCAGTGTTGATCAGAAATTTAAACTCTTTAAACGTGATGGATCATTCAGTGTTGATTATTTCAGAAATGATTTTGATGAGCAAGTAGTGGTGGACCTTGAAGATGTAAGACAAGTTAAGTTTTATAATCTGGCGGGAAAATCTTTCTCAAATAGTTTTCAGGCAGAAATGAACTTTGAACCTGTTCGTAAATTGGAAGTCAGGTTGGCTTATCGCTTCTTTGATGTAAGAACAACTTATAGTAATGAGCTTTTACAAAAGCCATTTACTGCAAAACATAGGTCATTTGCCAACCTCGCTTATGAGATCAGTGGATGGAAGTTTGATTATACTTTTAATTATAATGGCTCAAAGAGGATTCCGGGTACGTCGACTAATCCTGTTCAATATCAGCGTAGCATAAGTTCACCATCTTATGTGTTGATGAATGCGCAAGTTAGCAAGACACTTGGTAAAAAACATCCGTTTGAGTTATATTTCGGAGGAGAAAATTTGTCCAATTATTTTCAAAAGGATCCGATTATTGCGGCTGATCAGCCTTTTAGCCAATACTTTGATGCTGCATTAGTTTGGGGTCCGGTTACCGGGCGACTCTTTTATACAGGCATAAGATATAAGATCAAATAGAATAAGAAAATAAAATAAGCTGGCATTTTTTTAGCTTTTAATATTATAATGAAATTTCTTAGAACCATATTGAGCTTTATTCAATCATTATTTGTAAAGAAAAATTGTTGCAAATGAAAAAGCTTATCCTGCTAGTCTTATTCAGTTATTTAAGCAATCTTCTTTTTTCGCAGCACGAGCATCATGCGATGACAGATACGGTGCCAAAGAAAAAGGAATTGAAACCAACCGCAAAAAAAATGACGACAACGGATACAATGGATCATTCCGTACATATGACCATGGCATCTCATGCGTATTCAAGAAATCTTTCTATGAGCAGAAATGGTTCAGGTACTGGTTGGAATCCTGATGCGAGCCCAATGTATATGTGGATGAAGTCAACAAAAAAAGCTGATTGGATGTTTCATGGGAGTTTATTTCTTCGTTACACTAATCAGGATATTTTCTCAGCAGGTAGCAGGGGAGATGATGAATTTAGTGCTCCAAATTGGTTCATGGCAATGATGAACAGAAAGATTGGTAATAAAGGCCTGCTGAATGCTACTGCTATGATAAGCTTTGATCCTGTAACGGAAGGAGGAAATGGTTACCCACTATTATTCCAATCAGGTGAGACATATAAAGGACAAAGATTAGTTGATCGTCAACACCCGCATGATTTGTTTTCTGCGTTAAGTATAGGTTATACCCAGATGTTGAGCAAGGATATAGATTTGTTTGGTTATTTTGGCTATCCCGGTGAGCCTGCGTTGGGAACAACGACCTTCATGCATCGTGTTTCGGCTATGAATAATCCAGATGCCCCATTAGGTCACCACTGGCAGGACGCAACACATATTACTTTTGGTGTAGGAACGTTGGGAATACGATATAAAAATTTCAAAGCCGAAGGTTCAATATTTACAGGTCGCGAACCAGATGAAGACCGTTATGATTTTGATAAAGCAAGATTTGATAGTTATTCTTATCGTTTGTCATTTAATCCAACTGAAAACTGGGCCTTACAATTTTCCCAAGGATTTATAAAAAGCCCAGAGGCGTTAGAACCTGATGAAGATGTAACAAGAACAACTGCATCTATATTGTATGCAAAAAAATTAAACCAGGATGTTCATTTTTCTGCAGCCGCTATTTGGGGATTAAATGATCAGGGAGCTGATCATACAGAACATTCTTTATTGATCGAAGGGAATTACCAGTTTACGAAAAATGCGGTTTATAGCCGGTATGAATACGTTCAGAAATCCAAAGAAGAGCTAGATCTTCACAATGGATTTCCTGAAAAAAACTTTAATATTCATGCATTCACAGTAGGATATAACAGGCAGCTACAAAATTTTAAAAGTATAGATTTAATTGCAGGATCACAATTTACTATAAATAGAGGCGATAAGGACTTACAGGAATTATATGGAAAAATGCCAGTCGGTTTCGAGATATATCTTCAATTAAGACCAATGCTGCATAAACACTGATTTTTATGGATCATACACACCATCATCATACCACCACCAAAGCTACCATTGTAAAGAAACAACAGCCTTCAGGTGATCATTCACATCATAACATGAATCCTCCGATGGGTCATCAGGGTCATGATCATCATGCAATGATGATTAATGATTTCAAAAAGCGTTTCTGGGTCTCATTAATTCTTACCGTACCCGTTTTATTGTTATCAGAAATGATTCAGCATTGGTTGAGCTTTGAAATACAATTTCCCGGAGATAAATATGTACTTCTGATCTTGTCAAGTTTTATTTTCTTTTATGGGGGATGGCCTTTTTTAAAAGGATTCATTGATGAAATAAAAGCAAAGTCGCCTGGAATGATGACACTGATCGCATTGGCAATTACAGTTGCTTATGTTTTTAGTGTCGCAGTCATTTTTGGATTTCAAGGAATGGACTTTTTTTGGGAGTTGGCAACGCTGATCGTTATTATGTTGTTAGGGCACTGGCTGGAGATGAAATCGGTGCTTGGCGCATCGAAGGCATTGCAATTATTAGTAAGTATGATGCCGGCTGAAGCTCACAAACTTCACGGAGATCATGTGATGGATATTAAGCTTGAAGAATTGCAAAAAGATGATATCATTTTAATAAAACCCGGAGAAAAAGTTCCTGCAGATGGTATAGTAACGGATGGAGAAAGCTATTTAAATGAAAGTATGCTGACAGGCGAAAGCAAACCGGTGAAGAAAGAAAAAAATGATAAAGTGATTGGTGGCGCAATTAATGGGAACGGTTCACTCAAAGTAAAAGTTTTACATACTGGAAAAGATAGTTATCTGAACAAGGTGATCACTCTTGTTCAGGAAGCACAAAAAACAAAATCAAGAACACAGCATTTGGCTGATCGTGCAGCAAAATGGCTTACTTACATTGCACTCGGTGTTGGTATTTTTACATTTATTATTTGGCTTTCATTGGGAGAGGGAACTAACTATGCAATTGAAAGAATGGTGACAGTGATGGTGATCTCTTGTCCTCATGCTTTGGGACTGGCAATCCCATTGGTAGTTGCCATTTCAACCGCAGTCTCTGCACAAAATGGGTTATTGATCCGCAACAGAACTGCATTTGAAAATTCACGAAAGATCACAACAATTATTTTTGATAAGACTGGTACGCTAACAAAAGGAGAATTTGGGGTCACGAGAATTGAAACAACCGGAGTCTTTTCTAAAAACGACTTGCTTCAATATGCTTCTGCGCTTGAACAATCGTCAGAACATCCAATTGCTGTTGGTGTCATACAGAAAGCAAAAGAAGAAAAGCTTGAAATATTAAAAACCGAAAATTTTAATGCAATAACCGGGAAAGGAGTGGAGGCGAAAGTGAATGGAAAAAAGATTAAAGTTGTTAGTCCAGGTTATTTGAAAGAAAAAAATATAGCTATTCCTGCGAACAGTTCTTCAAGCGAAGCAGAGACGATCGTTTTTGTTTTGATAGAAGATCAATTGTCGGGTTATATTGCATTAGCCGATGAGATTCGTTCTGAATCAAAATCTGCAATTGCTACTTTCAAAAAGAACGGGATCAAGGTAATGATGGCGACCGGTGATAATGAACGAGTAGCAAAAGCAGTTGCTGATGAATTAGGGCTCGATGGATATTATGCAGAAGTGTTACCGCATCAGAAAGTAGAAATTGTAAAAGATCTCCAGAATAAAAATGAATTTGTGGCCATGACTGGTGATGGTGTGAATGATGCACCAGCCCTTGCACAGGCAGACGTCGGAATAGCCGTTGGCTCTGGTACCGATGTGGCGGCAGAAACAGCAGATATTATTTTGGTAAACAGTAATCCAAAAGATATTTTGAATTTGATCCTGTTTGGTAAAGCAACGTATAAGAAAATGGTGCAGAATCTTATTTGGGCTACAGGTTATAACGCAGTTGCAATCCCATTAGCGGCTGGCGTTTTATACTCAACTGGATTTGTTCTGGATCCTGCAATTGGCGCAGTTTTTATGAGTTTAAGTACAATTGTTGTAGCAATAAATGCGCAGTTGCTAAAAGGTGAGTTGAAATAAAAATTATTTTTTCTTACTTGTATTAAACCGGAACGAAAAGCCAATGGCGCTGTACCAGTAATCGTCTGATAAACTAAAACCCGACGAGATATCGATCTTTGTGTTGTCAGAAAAAAAATAGGCTAAGCCTCCGTCGAGAGCATGATGAGGTTCTTCATTCTTTTTTACCGCTCCGAACATTTCAATATAACTGTACCAGTTCTTCCCAATATTAAACCCCGGAGCTATGGTGTAAACCCAGGAAGGACTGCCGCTTTCACCATCGAATTCTAAACCAAGATTATAACCGAGGCCGATATTTTCTGATAATGTATGTTGCATGGTAAACACGCAGTTGGGAGCCCACTGGCTGGTATAGAATTTTTTGCTACCAATATTTGAAGGAGCTATGTGAAAAATAAAGCTTGTCTTTGGTAATAATCCTTTTTCTTCCCATAAGGATATTTTTCCACCTATCTTGATCGGTAACAAACCAGTTTCTATTTCATTTCCATTTGGAACCACCAATGGAGTTTCTGCAGAAACAAATTCGGTGATCAATCTAAATTCAAATCGTTTGCAAGCGCCGTATTTCCAAAGAATGGTAGGATGCACTAAACTATGCAGATCTCCATTTTTTTCATAATTGAATCCAACCTCAGCCTGTATATATTTTCTTTTTGTAAGATAAGGTGATTCAGTTTGGTCAGGGCGATCGGTTTCCATGCGGCCTTCTTGTTGGGCCCGCAATGAATAGGAGAATACAATAAAAATAAAAAATAAAAAATATTTAGCCATACCGTAACTATTTTTTAGACAAGCCTAAAATTATTGACAAAAGTATGAGTTTTTATTTGAATAGTTATTTGTAATCTTCTCTTACCGGGGAGAATGCGTCAATTACTTTGCAATCAGTAACGGCAATGGCAGAGTGCGGAACATTGGAATGAATAACATGGTACATGCCACCAGTAAGAGAGAAAACAACCCCGTCGATGATCATATCCAGTTGTCCTTCGATGATGTATGTGATCTGTTCATTGATGTGTGAATGCATGGAAACCTGGCTGCCTTTTTTCAATTCTATATATCCAAAACTTGATCTCTCGCCATGAGCATAATAACCGGTAATGCCGGGAGCAAGTTCTTTGGGCTTGATATTTTTTATAAGGTTCATCTTGATTTCCTCCTAATCCCTGTCTGCCGACAGGCAGGTTTTTTATCATGTTAATCCTGGTTCTCGAATAGGCAGAAACTTCCACCCACCCATTCTTTATCCTTGTTGTATCGTACACCGATCATCTTTCCCTTACTCAATCTTGCCAGGTTATTCGTAGCAACTGGTCGTGCTTCCCCATCTTTCCAGAAATAAAAAATTCTTATCTCTGCTTTGGCAGGAATATCAGGAGTTTCGATCACATCGGCATATTTTACTTTACGTTGTAGTATCCAGTTCTCCGGGTCTTTTACTTTTTCAATGTCAGCGGGAGTTACATCAATGACAACACCTTGCCCTGCAAATGAAAACAATGGTTTTAAAACATAGTTCTCCAGGTCAGCAGGCATTTGTTTTATTTCATTTAAGAAATATGTTGTTGGCACATAAGGATGATGAATAAATGGAAGAGTATACTTGCTTATTCTGTAAAACCAATTAGGATGCGGCACCCAGTCAACATCAAGATCTTCAAACAAGATATTTCCTTTTGCCTGTACTTCGGCTGATTGTTGCTGAAGATCATCAAAGATCACACGGTTATATATTCTTTTTATTTCTGTTTTCTTTCCCTCATTCATGTAATACAACTTTCTTCCTTCCTGTATCAATTCTGTAAGACAAACTGGTTTGATGCCGAGATAATCCTGTGTGCAATAAAAATCGATCCTTGTTTTTTGTTTATGTGGAAATACTTCAAGCAATATTACATTCTCGGGTTTCTCATTCCCAACAATAATTTCTTTCAATAGTTTCAGGTATGATCCTTTTTCATATTTACCGAGATAGCTGCTATAATTAGCAGGTACAGGGAAATGTTTCTTGAAAACATCATCCAATAAAACTTCATAACCAAAAAGGGTAGGGAAGCCCTGCATTTCTATCAGTTGCGGTTCATATTCACCGGTTTCGTTTATACAAATGCCAAAATCAAATGCTATAAAATGTGAATGATGATTTTCGCCGGGCACCTGTAAGTGTTTTGGAATGGCATTTTTTGTAAGCTCTTTAAATTTCGGATCAACGATTATATCAACAATACTTTCACAGGCATCCAGCATCTTTTTTGTAAAATCTTTTGGCACGAACACCGGCGTTTCCGCTACTCTGAATTCAATAGCTCCTTCATGTACAGCATGCAGTTCTTTAAGAAATGCCTCATATTTTTCCTTCGTGAAATTTTTATTGAAATCCTTTCTTATAAATGGAACCATAAAGTATTTTGATGATGGAAGTTAAAGATAATATGGGAGAAAAATTTCACGCAAAGACGCAAAGAGTATTGAGACGCAAAGAAAACCTGGTCCCTTTGCATGAAATAAAGCTGAATAGAATTACTATAAGCACAAGTGAGTGACACAAGGAACGATGAGCAGAATTACAAATGCTGGTAAACAACATCAAACTTCAAACTAAAAACCTTAAACCAAC